>JALVES010000285.1 GCA_027030635.1 Saprospiraceae bacterium
TTCTAAACAAAAACCGCTTGGCTCTGATCCAAAATGCGCCGATGAGGTAAAAGAGAATGGGGGAGCCCAAAGTAGCGCAACTGGCGTAGATAAAGTACAAGCGCACCCGCGCAACGGGTATGCCCATCTTTTCCGCCAGCGCCGCACAAACGCCGAAAAGGGATTGCTCGAGGAGGATTTTGAGTTTCTGCATAACACTTTGACAACGATTTGTTGCGGAGGTTTGTTGCTTGAAGAAATTACACATATCAAAAAGGGCGCCAAAGGCGCCCTTTTTGATATGTGTGTAATTTCCCTTTCCTCAAAACACCACGGCTGTTGCAGCCTCATCCGTTTGGCTGACTTGTTGTGAGAGCTCCATTTTTACGGGTTCTTCCTTGGAGGAGAAGCCCGATTTGTCGCTGGAGGAGTTGAGGACGAAGAAGAGGCCGACTGCGCCGAGGATGCCGATGATGAAGAGAACGAACATTTGGCTTTTGCCGGAAGTTTGTGCGGAAGTTGCTTGTGCGTGTTTCATGTGTGAGTAGTGTTTAGGAGTTAGACATAGTGTAACAGTTCGAGCTTGGCAGGCTCAAAATTGTAGGACTATTACCTACTGTTGGGCAAATCGGTTAAGTGGGAAGGGTAGAAGGGAAGTCAGGTCGGGATATAGCTCGGGCCCCGGAGTTTTGGTCAACTCGCTGTTTACAAGGGGCCCTGCCGCTCAGTTTCTAACTGAGTATAGGCCGACTGAATGTATTCCTGGAAAAAATTCGCAACTCTGTGCGAGGCGGCGAATGGAAGGTGTAAGTGTGTTTCATTTTGAGTGTGTTTCAATAGTGTGAGTAAAAAGTGTTTCAGGAAAGCTACCGTGTGAAAACAGCATTCCGGGCGCAAGATAAAACTTTTTTTTAAACATCAAAATTTTCATCTTTTTCCCGCGGCTCTTTTGCCGGTTGCTTTCACCTGTTTAAACAGCAAATACCGTGCCAAAGTGGGGTTTGAGCAAAAAAAAACGGGCCTCAGGCCCGTTTTTTTTTACACAGAGGCAATGATCACTGATTGATGATATCATAAAGCTGATCCAATTTAGGGGAGAGGATGATCTCTGTGCGCCGGTTGCGGGCTTTGTTGGCTTCGGTATCGTTGGGGGCTACGGGGCTGTAGAAGGCCCGGCCGCAGGCGCTGATGCGCTTGGGGTCCACGCCATTTTGGGTGAGGGCTTTGACGACGGTGGTGGCGCGCAGCACGCTGAGGTCCCAGTTGCGTTCGGGCGTGCCGTCGGAGTCTGTATGGCCTTCTACGGTGATGTTGATGTCGGGATTGGTATTGAGGGCTTCGGCGATTTGTTTGATGGCGTTGAGGCCTTTGAAGTCGAGTTGGTCGGAGCCTTTTTTGAAAAGCAGGCCCTGGCTGAGGGAGAGGTAGATTTTGCCATCGCGTTCGGTGATGGTGAAATCTGCTGAGGAGAAGCCGCGCAGGGCCTCGTCAATTTGCGTGCGCATTTGGCGCATTTGCTCGTCTTTGGCCTGGAGCAGGGCTTCCAGTTCTTTGACTTTCTTTTCGCGTTCTTCCAGGCTTAGTTGGAGTTGGTTGAGGTTGGTTTGGCGGTTTTCGAGTTCGTAGCGCAGGTCTGCCAGTTCGCGTTCTTTGCGGTCGAGTTCTTCCTGTTTGGCGGCGAGCAATTCCTGCAGGGACTGGGTTTCGTAGGAAGCACTGGCCAGCAGGGCTTTGTTTTGCTCCAGCAGGTTGTCGTATTGCTGTTGCAATTCGCTTTTTTGGCGGCTGAGTTTTTCTACTTCGGCGCTGAGGCTTTCGGCCTCTTCGTAGCATTGTTTCAGTTGTTTGTTGCAAGTGTTGAGTTCTTCCTGCAGGCGTTGGTTTTCATCAGCTACATTGCGGTAGTTTTCGGCTTCTGCTTTGTAGTGGTCTTTGACCAGTTCGAGCTCTTTGTACTTCTGCATGCTTACGCAGGCCTGAAAGGAAAAGCTGAGGGCGAGCAAAAGGAGGAGGTTTGTCGGTTTTTTCATGGTACTTGCTTTTGATGCCGCAAGTTATGAAAAGTATTCTAAACCACTTCCCCTCCGCAGCTCGATCCCGCGCCGGCAGTGCAGCCGTAGCAATGTCTGTTTACGACAATAGGGCGTTTGACGAAAGTCTCTATATCAAAATCGTCTAAGTGGGCCGGGGTGTCTTGCACTTTGAGGTCCAGCATCTGGTTGAAGTCGCAGTCGTAGAGGTAGCCGTCCCAACTGACGGAGACCATGTTGCGGCACATCAGGCCCTGCAGGGTGGCGGGGTTGAAGGCCTGGTGGAGGGTTTCCATGTAGGATTCGTATTGGCCCGATTCGAGCAGATACTCCAGAAAACGGCTCACGGGCAGGTTGGTGATGGTGAGCAGGCGGTGGAAGCTGATTCCGTATTTTCGTTGGAGTTGCTGTTTGAAATCGGCTTCGAGAGAGGCTTGTCCGGCGGGGAGAAAGGCTCCGGAGGGGTTATAGACGAGATGCAGTTCTAACTCGCTGCCCTCTATGCCATAGCCCACGGCATTGAGCATTTTAAGGGCTTCGATGCTGGCTTCGAAGACGCCTTCGCCCCTTTGTCTGTCGGTTCGCAGGCGGTTGTAGTGGGGCAGGGAGGAGACGACTTGCACCTTGTGACGTGCAAAAAATTCGGGCAAATCGCGGAATTTGGGGTTAGAGACGATGATGGTCAGGTTGCAGCGGTTGATGATTTGGCGGCCGAGCTTGGAGACTTCTTCTACAAACCATCTGAAATGCGGGTTCATTTCGGGAGCGCCGCCGGTGATGTCCACCGTTTCGATCTGTGGGTGGGCGGCGATGATTTGGAGGCAGCGTTCCAGGGTCTCGCGGCTCATGTTTTCGCGCTTTTTGTCGGGGCCGGCGTCCACGTGGCAGTGGGCACAGCTTTGGTTGCAGAGCTTGCCGATGTTGATTTGGAAGATTTGCAAACCATGTGGGCGGAGGGGGTGCAGGCCGGCTTCCTGCAGTTTTTCCTCAAAAGGCGGAATGATGTTTTCGGGCTTTTGGCCGTTTTTGCCGAAAGGCAAATCAAAAGAAATGACTTTTAGCTGATAGAAGGTGTCTGCCAGTTCATTGCCGCGGCTGCTGAGGGTTTTACTGCGTTGCTTAACCATATAGTTGTGGGTGTTTTCGCTATGAGGGTAATTTGCTCTATTCGGATGGCCGGCCTTTTAGAAAGTTTTTTCCTTGACCTGATTCATCATTTGTACGCTGAAGGCCAGGGTGGCGCCTCCTTTGATGGCTGCGGCCACATGTACGGCCTCCATCATCTGCTCTTCGTCGGCGCCTTTGGAGAGGCAATCGTCGGTATAGGCATCTATGCAGTAGGGGCATTGTACGGCATGGGCTACGGCCAGAGCAATGAGGGCCTTTTCGCGCTGTGTGAGAGCGCCTTCTTTGAAGACCTCGCCATACCAATCGAAGAATTTTTTGCCCATTTTTTCCTGAAACTCGGTGATGTTGGGAAACTTGGCGAGGTCGTCGGGATTGAAATAAGAGCGTTGATTGGAAGCCATGATGTACTTTTGTCGTGGTTATAGTGAGAATTTTCAGTCAGAGCAAAGATAACTCAATGCCGACAGCTATGATGTATATGAATACAAACAAACTCGCTCAAGTGTTCGTGGGCGGACTTTTCCTCTGGGTGATTCTTTTTGGAGTTTCCTGCGAAGAGGGTTTTTCTTTGCGCAAACCTCATTATGGCACTTTGTCATCTTTTGCTTCGACGGATACGGTTTGGTTTGTGGTGGAAAATGCTGCGGGCACTTTGCCGCGCATGCGTTACGACGGAGCCAGTCGGGGTTTTCGAAAAGTGGCGGGTGGTGAGGCGCAGTTTCTGCCCTTACCGGCCAATCAGGGTTTTATTCCCCGCGAAGGTGAAGAGCGGCGGGAGGAGTGGCCCGATGCTTTGTTGCTGGCAGAGGCTTTGCCCCGTGGTCAGGTTATAGAAGCCGTCCCTCTGGCTGTTTTGCATTTGCGCGAAAGCGGCCACAGGAGGAGCATCACCCTTTGCATGCCCCTGGACTCCGGCAGGCGGGTACTGGCTGTGGATAATTTTTCGGATTTTATGATCGAAGGCGAAGCTGCCCGCCGCTTGTTGGAACTGTGGTATCGCCAGTATTTGGGCTACGGGCGGGTGCAGATTGAAGGCTGGGGCGAGGTGGAGTAGTGCCACGGCAGAAAAAAGCCGTGCTGCCGTGGCGCCGGATTGCTCTCATTGCCTGACGAAGGCCACCAGTTGTACCAAATTGTTGTTGTTGGCAACCAGCAGGGCCGGTAATTTTTGAGGTGTGATGTAGATGAGTTGCAAGTCTTTGAGGTCATGCGGCAGGTACAGTCCGGTTTCTTCCATATTGATGGGTGCATACCAACTGCCATCGGCTTGCATGCTCATCCACAGGCCTTTGCCGGCATCGTAGGCGGGGGTTTCTACTTCTGCCTGAAAGATGTTGCCTCCGGTGATGATGTCCTGCCGGCCATCTCTATCTAAATCAGTGGTGACGATGGCGTTGATCGGCGACCACTGTGCGGGATAGGGCAGCGGATGCATCCGGAAAGTTCCATCCTCTTTGCGCTCCATCCAATAACTGCTAAAGGTTTTAGCTGTGTAGTGCAGGCTTTTTTCGAGTTTTTCTGCTCCGTAGATGTCCTGCAGGCTGGCGTTGGCGAAGCCGCGGAAGGTGGGGAATTTTTCAGATACGAAGGGCATTTGAGCCGTAGAGCATTCCTTGCCGCGCACGGGCACCAGCTTTTCGTGGTAGGCTTTGCTGAGCACGATGTCGTAGGTGCCGTTTTCGTCAAAGTCATTGAAGAAGAGGTGGAGAGGATGCTCTTCTGTGGGGTGGAATTTATTGTTCTCGCCCACATTTCCGAGGATGTAATCGGTATCGCCGTCGCCATCCACATCGGTGGCTGCAATGGAATGCCACCAGCCGGTGGTGTTTTCCGGCAAGAGTTCTTTGGTTGGTCTATCCAGGCTGTTGCCCCGGTTTTCGAGGAAGGTGATCTCCATCCATTCGCCCGTGAGGATGAGGTCGGGTTTGCCGTCGCCGGAGAAGTCGCTCCACACGGCATCGGTAACCATGCCGATGTCTTTCAGGGCGGGTGCTTTTTCTTCGGTTACATTGACAAATTTGCCTTTGCGGTTTTCTAAGAGCAGCGAGCTGACGGGCGAGGGGTATTTTCCGGGCATGGTGCGGCCACATACCAAGAGGTCTTGGTCTCCGTCACCATCGAAGTCGGCAGCTTTGACGCGGCCGCTGCTGATTTCTATTTTGGGCAGGTTTTGAGGGGCATAGCTGAATTGTCCCTGGCCGTCATTGAGATAGAGCCGGTCTTGCAGCAGTTTTTTCTTGCCTGCTACATCGCCACCGCCGCCACTGGCGACGTAGAGGTCCTGATCGCCATCGCCATCGGCATCAAAGAAAAGACAGCCCATGTCTTCCATTTGCTGGTGTTGTTGCCAGGGTTGCGAAGGCGCGGCGGTAAATTTTCCGGTGGTAGGCTCCTGGAGATACATCTTTCCGCTTTGTCCTTTGGCACCTCCTACGAAGAAGTCCTGAAAACCATCGCCGTTTACGTCTCCTACGGCTATGAAGGGGCCGAGTTTGGATTGGCTGTGGGGGAGCAGTACTTCTTTGGCGTAGTCGTTGAAGGGATTTTCGCGATGGACGAAGTCTATACCGCTTTGGTTGGTGATGTCTATGAAGGGATGTTTCTCCTGAGGTTTGGCGAAAGCCAGATGCTTGCTTTTGTCCATGTCCACGACCAATACCTGATCGATAGCCGGATTTTGAATTAGGGTTTGGGTTTTGCCATCGGGCCAGAGGATGCGCACTTCATCCACTTTTGAGACCTGGCCCAGGCCAAAGTGGGCGATGGTTTCCGAGCAGGAAGCATAGCCCCTGCTGGGAGTGAGTTCGTAGTACTGTTTGCCGCCCGGATAAGTGATCTCAATTTTGGTATTGAAAACCGATTTGTTGGAGCTGCTTTTGACCTGTACGCGCAAAAAGTGGTTGCCGGTTTGATCGGCCTTGTTGCGGTAGATGAAAGCCGGAGCATCTACATTGTTGATGGCCAGATCCAAATCGCCGTCGAGGTCGAAGTCGGCATAAGCCGTGCCGTTGGAAAAAGAGGGTTCGGCAAAGCCCCAGGCCTCGGCCATGTTTTCAAATTTGAAGTTGCCTTTGTTGTGGTAGAGGTAATTGGGCAGGGGATGGCTCTCCATTTTGTTGAGGTTTTCCCAGACCTGCTCCGGCGTGAGGGGGTGGCCGGCCTCTTTGGCCTTTTGGCTGGCTATGCGGAAATCGTTGTCTTTGGTATCGCGCTTAAAGCCATTGGTGACGATGTAGTCTTTTAAGCCGTCGTTATCTATGTCTGCAAAAAGGGCTGTCCAACTCCAGTCCGTTTTGGAGACGCCGGCATAGTTTCCGATTTCGCTGAAGATGCCAAAGCCCCGGTTGGCCTGCAGGCTGTTGAACATGTATTGCAATTGATAGCCCTTGTTGTGAATGAGGTAATAGAATTGGGGTACATCCATAGAAGGCATGAGCACTTTGGAGCGCACGTGATCGGCGGGCGTCATATCCACAGCGCCCAGATCGAGCAGACCGTCGTTGTTGATGTCGGCGGCATCGCAGCCCATGGAGTAAAAAGAGGTGTGGGCGGTGTGAGCCGTGATGGCATCGGTAAAGGTGCCATTGCCCTGGTTGATGTAGAGGAAGTCGGGAATGAAGTAGTCGTTGGAGACGTAGAGGTCTGTCCAGCCGTCGTTGTTGAAATCTGCGGCGATGATGCCCAGGCCAAAGCCCGGTTTGAGGACGCCGGCTTCTTCGCTGACATCGGTGAAGGTGCCGTTGCCGTTGTTGCGATAGAGGGTATTGCTGTAGAGTTTGATTTCTTCGGGTGAGGCTTTGGCCAGCCAATCGTGATAGGTGTAGGTGTTGGTTTCGTAAATGTTGCTGTGGTTGAGGACAAAGAGGTCCATGTCTCCGTCTTTGTCGTAATCCAGGAAGGTAGCGCTCATGGAGTATCCCGGATCGGCAATGCCGTATTGAGCAGCCATTTCTTTGAAAGTACCGTTCTTTTGATTGATAAAGAGTTGGTTGGCCTTGGGAAAGGTTTTGGGGTCGTTGGGCCCGGAGTTGCAGACATAGATGTCTAACCAGCCGTCGTTGTTGACATCGGCCATGGTAACACCTACGGACCAGGGATTGGTCTTGTTGATGCCGGCTTTGTCTGAGATGTCTTCAAACTTGAGGTTTCCCAGATTGCGGTAGAGCCGGTTGGGCACGTTGTTGCCGGCAAAAAAGAGATCGGGCAGGCCATCGTTGTCAATGTCGCCTGCAGCTACGCCGGCGCCATTGTAGTAGTAGTCGTAGAAGGCGATGTTCATATTCGGTGATTCCGAAAGGGTGTTGGCAAAATCAACACCCGATTCGACCGGTGAGAGCAGTTCGAGCAGAGGGCCTTTTAATGAAGTGGCAGCCTGTTCTTTTTCCGTAGTTTCTTTCCGGCAAGAGGCCGGTATCAGCAAAATGAAGGCAAGGACGAAGAGGTATAAGCGATGCGTCATGGTGTTTCTGTTGTAGCAGTTTACGGGGGTAAAATTACAGCATCTATTTCAATCCGGTAGGGTTAATTTTTGATTAAGTTTCTTTTCTCCTTGTCATGGACGTTCAACTTTGTTACCTTTGCAGCGAAATTTACTTCACCAACAAACTTTGCATTATGAAAAAGTTGTTTACTCTCATCTTGCTGATGGCTGCGGTTGCAGGTTTCAGTCAAGGCAGTATCACGGGAACTGTCGTGGATGGCGAAACCGATGAGCCGCTCATTGGAGCCTCTGTTCTGCTTCAGGGTACGGCCATTGGAACCATCACAGACGTGGACGGCAAGTTCAATTTGGCCAATGTGAAATCAGGAGGCTACACACTTCAGATTTCCTACACGGGCTATGAGACTATGGAAATGCCCGTTTCCGTAGCAGGTTCTGTAGATCTCGGTACCATTAAAATGGGCTTTGATGCCATTGGTTTGAGCGAGATCAATGTGGTAGCCTCTGCTGCAGTAGATCGCAAAACACCTGTGGCTGTGTCGGTTATTAAATCCGAGCAGATCGAAGCTAAGGTGGGTAACCGCGAGTTTCCCCAGGTGTTGAATGCTACGCCTTCTGTTTATGCAACGCGCAGCGGTGGTGGCTTTGGCGATGCCCGCATCAACGTGCGTGGTTTTGACCAGCGCAATACGGCTGTCCTGATCAACGGTATTCCCGTCAACGACATGGAAAACGGCTGGGTGTATTGGTCTAACTGGGCCGGCCTTAGCGACGTAACCCGCACCATTCAGGTGCAGCGCGGTCTGGGCGCTTCTAAACTGGCCATCAACTCGGTGGGTGGTACCATCAACATCATCACCAAAACGACCGACATGAAGCGCGGTGGTTCTGCCTTTACAACCGTAGGTAATGACGGTTTTGTGAAAGTCGGACTGACGCTTTCTACAGGTCTCACGGAGAATGGTTGGGCCTTTACGGTCTCCGGCTCCCGTACAATGGGTAATGGCTATATTGACGCTACCTGGGTGGATGCCTGGTCTTATTTCGCCTCTATCTCCAAAGACTTGGGTGAAAGCCATCAACTGGTTTTCACGGCCATCGGTGCTCCCCAACGTCACGGGCAACGGATTTATCGCGAGAGTCTGAAAACCTATGTACCTCATGATGATCCCAATGTGTCTTCTGAGGATTATGCAGCCTTTATCAATGCTCACAAAGCTTCTGACTTCAACAAAAGAGAGCAAAAAGGCAGCATTCGCTACAACAGCGACTGGGGCTACCTCGATGATGAGATTTTTAACATGCGTGAAAATTTCTACCACAAGCCTCAGTTTGCATTGAACGATTACTGGACCATCAGCCCGAGCACTTTCCTTGCTACTTCCGTTTACTACTCCATGGGCCGTGGCGGCGGTACCGGTGAGCGTGGTAAAATTGGCGGTAAAGGTGCTTGGTACTTCCGCGATGAAAATGGTCTGCTCCGTATGGACGACATCGTGGCCTGGAATACCGGCGCTGCCGACTTGGAGGGCTTTGCTGCCAACACTCCCGATTCTACCTACGGATATGTAGTGGGCGAGAAAAACGGCCTGATCCGTCGTGCTTCCATGAACGAGCACAACTGGCTGGGTGTGCTCTCTACCCTTACGCACGACTTGTCTGACAACCTGACTTTACTGGCCGGTGTGGACATCCGTCAATATCGCGGTTTGCACTATCGTCGTGTAAAGGATCTGTTGGGTGCCGACTACTACCTCGATCCCCGCGACGTAAATGTTGACAAGCCCGTTTGGATTGACTTCAACGGCAATGGAATGGTGGACAGCAAAGAAGAAGGCAAACTGGTAGGCGAAGATACCGGCGACTTTGACGGTACGCCTCAGGAAAACAAAATCCACTACGACAACGATGGCATCGTTGGCTGGCAGGGAGGTTTTGCCCAGTTGGAGTACTCCATGGATAAGTTGACCGTATTCCTTTCGGGCTCTGTTTCCAATACCAGCTATCAGCGTCAGGACCGCTTCAACTACGAAATTGGAAGCGAAAATGAAATCTCTGACAAGTACAGCTTCCTCGGCTACAACGGCAAGCTCGGTTTTAACTACAACATCAACGACCGCCACAACGTCTTTGTGAATGCAGGCTATTACTCCCGCGCTCCGATTTTTGACGTGGTGTTCCCGAACTACAACAACGTGGATGTCAA
>JALVES010000286.1 GCA_027030635.1 Saprospiraceae bacterium
TTACGGGGTAGAACCTGCTGTGTGAGAAAGAGTGTTCTTCTTGGTTGGGGTTGGCTTCTACATCAACAGCGCCGGAATTGATATGCCAGTCACCATCATTGCTGGCAGCGAGTACGATGCGGTCTCCGACCGAGGAGATGCAGGTGCCGTCGAAAGTTACCAGGGCCATGCCGTCTCCGGGTATGGCGGCATCAATCTGTGCGAGTTGGGTAACATCGTCCACATTACCGTTAAAGTCCACCACAGCGGTCCATACTTTGCTCTGGGCTGAGAGGGTGAGGTTTCCTGCGAGGAGAAGCGTCAGAAAAGTAAAAAGGTGTTTCATCATCAAAAGTTTTTGGTTGAGTAATTTGAGGGTTTATTAGAAAGAGTACCAAAGCAGCAAATTCCATAACTGCTTCCGGCTTGCCTTTGTAGCGTACAGGCTTCCTTTTAGGGCAGCCTGCAGCCTCAAGGCAAATGCAAAAGGCGCTTTGCTGTTTTTTCTTCAGAGTTCTCTTGAAAATGCTCCATCGAATGTTTCGCACGGAAATTGATGAACTGTGCTTAAGAGCAATACCTGTGGATTTTTTTCTCACTTCGCCGCATGGTATTCCGGCCAAGCTTTCAATAAGGAAACGGTTTTTACCGGACTTTGTTCTATTTTCTGTAAAATGATGTATGGGGATTGTTCTCGAGTAAAAGAAAAGGGGGCTTTGGCCCCCTTTTCTTTTAAGCAGTTTTTTATTGCCGCGTGATCTTTTTAGAAATGCTCATGCGGTCATTCGTAACGATTTGCAGATAGTAAGTGCCTGCAGGACGAGCCTGTAGGTTGACGTCTAAGTATCCGCTTTGTTCGGCTGTTTGGGGCTCGAAGCGTTGGAGGACTTTGCCTTCGCTATTCAGCAATTGGATGTATTGGATACCTTTCACCTCGCCCAGATGGACGCGGGCCAAATCGGCTGTGGGGTTAGGGAAGACTTCTACGCTTTGAGCGAGGCGCTGTACTTCTTTGGTGGAGACGCTTACATCATCAGAGACGTAAGTAGCCTTCAGAGAGCCGTACACGTTACATGTTGCTGTGCTACTGCCAAAAGTCGTGGCGCCTGTGGCATAAAAACTGTGCATACCGGCGGAAACAGCATAGGCCTGTGAGTGTGAGAAGGGCATGAAATTAATCAACTCATCATAGGGAGATACGCCTACGCCAAAGGATTGCAGATAAGTTTGATTGCTGGCTCCGAGCAGCAGGAAATCGTCGGGTTCGGCATTGCCGTCAAACGTGACGACAGTCGTACCTGCTTCAGCGGCGGTGATGCTTACGGAAGCGATTTCTGTATTGACACTGGGGTCAGCGCTGTTGATAATTCCCGTGAAAGCCGGAATGACATCGGGAGCGTACATGTCGGGGATAAATTCAACGGTCAGGGTGCCATAGATATAGGCTATGCCATCGCCGTCCATCATTGCGAAGTTTTGTCCTACCGCATAGAAAGTATGAGTGCCTGCACCGATGTCGTAGGCACGTGTATGAGAAAAAGACCAAGCGTTATAGTCATTGTCTATGGCTTCAACAGGTACATTGTCGTCGAAGAAGTTCCAACTGGGCGTATCAGAGGCAGCCAGGACAATGAGATCGCCGGGAGTAGAGAAGCAAACGCCATCAAAATGCACAATGGCCGTGCCGCTCATGCCCGGATTGATGGTCAACTGCGCTAAGGTTACGGGGGCGCCGCGCAGGTTGACACCCTCTTGCTCGATCTCAGTTCCTGCAAATATCATATCGCTGCCTGAAGGAAAAAATTTGACAGTCAGCAAGCCTACGATTTGGGCATTGCCATCTCCGGCGGTCTCTATATATGCCTGTGCCACAGCGTAAAAAGAATGCGTGCCTGCACTTACGGGGTAGAACCTGCTGTGTGAGAAAGAGTGTTCTTCTTGGTTGGGGTTGGCTTCTACATCAACAGCGCCGGAATTGATATGCCAGTCACCATCATTGCTGGCAGCGAGTATAATGTGGTCTCCGACCGAGGAGATGCAGGTACCGTCGAAAGTTACCAGGGCCATACCGTCTCCGGGTATGGCGGCATCAATCTGTGCGAGTTGGGTAACATTGTCCACATTACCGTCAAAGTCCACCACAGCGGTCCAAACTTTGCTCTGGGCTGAGAGGGTGAGGCTTCCTGCGAGGAGAAGCGTCAGAAAAGTAAAAAGGTGTTTCATCATCAAAAGTTTTGGTTGAGTAATTTAAGGGTTTATTAGAAAGAGTACAAAAGCAGCAAATTCCACAAAGGCATTTTAATAGCCTTTGTAAGAACCTGGCTACTTTACGTAAAATGCAAAAGGCATTTTGCCGTTTTCTTCGTCAAATATCTCTTGAAAATGCTCTATTGAATGTTTTTAGCGGAAATAGACAGACCGCCTTGAAGAGCACTACCTGTGGGCTTGTTTCTCACCTTGCTGCATGATATTCTGGCCAAGCTTTCAATAATGAAACGGTTTTTTCCGGATTTTGTTCTCTTTTCTGTGAATATTTTTGTCAATGGATTAAAACATATACCCATGCCTGCTCAAGCTAATGAACCCAAAGGCCAACACCCCCTTTCCGGCAACATCCGGGGCAGAGGCTGCTCCCTGATGAGCCTGGGGCTCATATAGCTAAATGTCCTGATGGAAACTTTTTTCACGAAAAAAGTTTCCAAAGTTTCTTTTTGTGCTATCTTTGCACCGCTATGGCGGAAGCGAATGTCATGAAGAGCATTTTGGAAAGGGCCGAGCAGGCTTTTCTGCAATACGGCTTGCGGGCGATCACCATGTCCGAGCTGGCGGCTCGCATGGGCATGTCTAAGAAGACGCTCTATCGCTACTTTGAGACCAAGGAGGAGTTGGTTTATTCGGCTGTGCGCGATTTTTTGGAGCGCGAGCACGCCTGTCTGAAAGCCAAGAGTGCAGAGGCTTCCAATGCAGTGATGGAGATGTTCCTCATAGTTGGTCATGTGATTTCTTTGTTTCGGAGGCTTTCGCCAAATTTAATCCTCGAGACGAGGAAGTACTATGCCTCTGCCTGGGAACTGATTGAGGGCATGCACTTTGAGCACATCCGGGAAATGATTCGGAACAACTTGCTGCGGGGTATAGAGCAGGGCCTGTATCGCCCGGAGATCAACGCAGAGATTTTGTCGCGCTTTTACGTGAAAATGACGGATGTTTTGGTAGATGAGCAGGTTTTTCCCTCGGAGCAGTTTGAGCGCATGGATTTGTTCCACCAGTTTATTGCCTATCACATGTATGGCATTGTCTCTGCGAGGGGGCGAAAAGTTTTGGAACAGCAATTGAAAAAAATCGGTTGCCTGCCGTCTTAGACCTTTGGCATAACGCATGAAAAACAGATGAACATGTACATCAGAAGAACACTTTCTCTTTTTGCCCTTTTTCTTTGGGCCCTGACGTCGCTGCCTGCGCAGGATACGCTCGTAACGGATTTGCAGGGCGCCCTGGATTATGCCTATGCCCATCATCCCGATTTAAAGCAAGTTGCCATAGATGAAGCCGATGCCCGTTGGCGGGTAGAGGAAACGCGGGCCATAGGCATTCCGCATCTTTCGGCCGGCGTGGGGTATCAGTATTTTATAGATATACCTACTCAGATACTGCCCGATTTCATCACTCCGGCTGTGTATGGCGTGTTGTTTCAGGAAGGCGTTATTCCGCCAAAGCAAATTTCGACAGGGGAGGGTGTTCCGGCTCAGTTTGGTACCAGGCACAATTTGTCTGCCAAGCTGGAGTTGCAAACCATGATTGCCGATGCCTCTTATTTTGTGGGTTTGAAGGCAGTTCGCGCTTATCGTCAGTTTGTAACACAAAACGAAGCCGTGGTACGTGAGCAGATTGGCCAAAAAGTTCAGGAGGCTTTTCTCACTGTTCTCATGTTGAACGACAACATGGCCGTGCTCGACAAAAACATCGCCAGCATAGAGGCTCTGTTGAGTGAAACGCAGGCTCTGTACAAAGAGGGCTTTGTGGAGAAGTTAGACGTTGAGCGCCTGCAGTTGTCTTTGGCCAATTTGCGCACGCGCCGTCAAAGCCTTGTCCGGACGCAGGAGCAAATGTTGAACGTTTTAAAAATCAGCATGGGGTATCCCGTGCAAGATGCGCTCGAAGTGCAGGGAGATTTACAGGCGCTTTGGGAAGCGATAGGAGAGGAAGACCTGCAGGGCGCCATACCATTTGCCGCAAGGCCAAGCTGGCAAATGCTGCAAACGAGCATTCAGCTCAATGAATTGAATGTGCGCTTGCAGCGGGCCGGCTATTGGCCGGGGCTTTATGCCTTTGGCTCTTACAGTCAGTCGCTGTATGCCAATAAGCTTTCGGAAGGAAACTGGTATCCCACCACTGTAGTCGGCTTGCAACTCAAAGTGCCCATTTTTGATGGCCTGCAAAAACGAGCTAAAACTCAACGGGCTAAATTGAAAGTAGAGCAGGCCCGCCTGCAATTGGAAATGCTCGAAGAAGCCATCTCGCTCGAAGTGCAAAATGCCCGACTCAGCTATCAGAATGCACTGGAAAACTGGCAAAGCCAAAAAGCCAATCTGGAACTGGCCGAGCACATTTATGAGCTGACGAGCATTAAATACCGTGAAGGTGTGGGCTCCAGTGTAGAGTTGATTCAGTCAGAACAACAGTTATACATGAGTCAACAAAACGAGCAGCAGGCTCTGTACGAATTGGTCAGGGCTCAGATGAATCTCAAAAGAGCCCTTGGCAAATAAAAATCGCCACGGGTAGTTGCGGTCTGCCCGATTTTGGGATAATGAAAAAAACGACTTTTATGAAGACCACTTACGTAAGCATTGTTTTTCTCATGCTTTTTCTCGGAGGCTGTTCGCTCTCCCTGGAAAATGAGCGCGATGAAAAAGAGTACCTCCTGCAAGAGAAAAAAGAGGCCCTGCACAAATTGCAGCAGGAAATTGAAGCCTTGGAGGCTGAGCTTTATCCACAAGGCAAAAAAGAAGAAGCCCTGTTGGTAACTCAATTGGAGGTGCAACCCAAAAAGTTTGAACACTTTGTGGAGTTTCAGGGAACGGTGCAGTCAGATGAGCTGATTTCCGTTTCTACCGAGACCGGAGGGCGCATGACAGAGTTGAAAGTACGGGAGGGGCAGGCTGTCCACAAAGGGCAACTCGTAGCGGTTTTTGACCTGAGTGAGCTGGAAAAGCAATTGGCCGAGCTGGAAACCTCGCTGGAACTGGCAAGGGATTTGTACGAGCGCCAGCAGCGTTTGTGGGACCAACAGATAGGCTCCGAAGTGCAATTGCTTCAGGCCAAAAACCGCGTCGAAAGGCTCGAAAAGAGCAAGGAAGCCCTGGAAGCCCGTTTGGCGAAAGCCAGGGTTTATGCTCCGCTTTCCGGGCAGGTGGAGCGCGTTTTGGTGCATCCGGGCGAAGTGGCAGCTCCGGGTATGCCTGTGGTACAACTGTTGAATGCGCGCAAGGTGAAAGTCGTGGCAGAGGTACCGGAAAATTATTTGTCTATAGCGCGTAAGGGCAAAAAGGTTGAAATTGATTTTCCCGTTATCGGCGAAAAGCGCAGCGCCCGCATAGATGCTGTGGGGCAATTGATCAATCCTTCCAACAGGACTTTTTCTGTGGAGTGCTATCTCGACAATCCAAAGGGGCTTCTCAAACCCAACCTGTTGGGCACGATTCGCCTGAGCGATGTGCAGGTAGAGGATGCGCTGGTCATTCCCATAGATTTGGTGCAAACGGAAGTGGGAGGTAAAGAGTTTGTCTATGTCATTGAAGAAGCCGGCGAGGAGCTCGTGGCGAAAAAAGTTTATATAGAAACAGGCCTGAGGCAGGGCAGTGAGGTGGAAGTCAAAACGGGCTTGAAAGCCGGCGATCGCCTGGTTCGCGATGGCGCTTACAAAGTGGTTGATGGCCAGCCTTTGCGTTTGCACTCAAAATAAAATGGTTTGAGCAGCGCAGGCTGCCCAAACTTTTGAATCAAAAAGCCTGGTTTCCCAAACCGCTTTGGTTTGGGTATAAAATACAAGCATGATGTCTGATCAAAACCAACAAGGGAAACGACTGTTTGCACTTTCTTCTTTTGCCATAGATAATGCCACCAGCATTTTTTTGCTGACGTTTATGATTGTGCTCTTCGGGGCGCGTTCGTATATGAATGTGCCGCGGGAGGCTTTTCCTGAGGTGCCTTTTCCGAAGATGTTTATCAACACGGCTTATCCGGGAAACTCGGCTGAGGATATGGAGAACCTGGTCACGCGGCCGTTGGAACAGGAATTGGGTACCATTTCCGAAATTAAGACGATGACTTCTTCCTCCATGCAGGATTTTTCGCTCATCGTGGTGGAGTTCGATACCGATGTGGATATGGAGGAGGCTCTGCGCAAAGTGAAGGATGCCGTGGATAGGGCCAAGCCCGATTTGCCCAACGACCTGCCCGCTGATCCCGAGGTTTTGGAAATAGACATGTCTGAGATTCCGATCATGACGATCAACCTTTCGGGAAATTTCACCAACGACGAACTGCGTTCTTATGCGGAATATTTGCAAGACGAAATTGAGGGTTTTCCCGAAATTTCAGCCGTCAACCTGCAGGGAGCGAGAGAACGCCGGATGAGCATTGAGGTAGATATAGATAAGATGCAGGCCATGAAGGTGAGCTTTCGCGATATTGAAAATGCCATCAAAGCGGAAAACATCACCATGTCCGGTGGCGAATTGGTCGTCAATAATTTCCGGCGCACCATTCGCGTGGTGGGTGAATTTGAGAATGCAGATCAGCTTAGAAAGCTCATTGTTAAGTCTGAGCGCCAAAATCCGGTGGTGCTGGGAGACTTTGCCGAAGTTCAGTTTGATTTTAAAGACCCTACGAGCATTGCCCGGGCCGATGGCCTTCCGGTCATTTCCCTCGGTGTAATCAAGCGGGGCGGGGAGAACCTGCTCGAGGCAGCCGATAAGATCAAGTCCCTTTTGGCGAAAGCCCAAAAAGAGGTTTTTCCTGCCGACTTAAAAGTGAGCATCTTCAACGACCTTTCCATCAATACGCGCCGTATGGTGGCCAATTTGGAGAACAGTATTGTCTCAGGAATTATTCTCGTGGTCTTGGTCTTGCTCTTCTTTTTGGGTTTGCGCAACAGTTTGTTTGTGGGCATGGCCATTCCGCTTTCCATGTTTATGGGTTTTTTGCTCATTCATTTGATTGGCTATACACTCAATATGGTGGTGCTTTTTTCGCTCATACTGGCTCTTGGGATGCTGGTGGACAATGCCATTGTGGTGGTGGAGAATATTTACCGCTATTTACAAAACGGATATCCATCCCGCGAGGCGGCGCGCTATGGCGTCAGTGAGGTGGCCATGCCCATCATTACTTCTACGGCGACTACCCTGGCGGCTTTTTTGCCCATGGCTTTTTGGCCCGGGCTGATGGGGAGCTTTATGAGCTATTTGCCCGTAACATTGATCATTGTTTTGAGCTCTTCGCTTTTTGTGGCCCTGGTGATCAATCCCGTGTTTACGGCTTCTTACATGAAAGTGGAAGACCCTGAGGAATATAGAGAACAGTATAAGTACAAACGAAAAAATGTGCTCATCGGGGTTCTTGCCGCTTTGCTCTTGTCGGTTCCGGCGCATTTTGGAGGAATTATGTGGTTGCGCAACACGCTTTGGATTGTGGCGGTTGTTTCACTCGTACATTTCTTTTTGCTGCAGCCGGGGGCTTTCCGGTTTCAGGCTTTCTTCTTGCCGCGCCTGGAGAAAGGGTATGACCACTTCATTCGCTGGGCTTTGAAAGGCAAGATGCCGGGCGTCGTCTTTACGGGTAGCTTTTTGCTGCTTGTTGTAGTATTGTTTTTGATGGGTGTTTTTCCTCCCAAAGTGCAGTTTTTCCCGGAGACGGACCCCGACTTCGTGAATGTTTTTGTAGAGTTGCCCATCGGGCGCGACATATACGCTACCGATAGTCTGGTGAGGGATATGGAGCAAAGAGTGATGGAGGCTGTGAAGCCTTACGGCAAAACGGTGGAGGCCGTGCTTTCTCAGATTGGAGAAAATACCGGCGACCCTACTGCCGAGCCCACCTTTGGTGCCTCTCCCAACAAGGCCCGCCTGACGGTTTCCTTTGTGCCTTATGAAGAACGGGAGGGTCATTCTACGGTGGAGATTATGGAGCGCATACGCGAAGCTCTGAAGGATCGCTATCCGGATGCCGAGCTGGTACTCGGGCGCGACAGGAAGGGCCCTCCTACGGGTAAGCCCGTGAATATTGAGATTCGGGGAGATGATATTCCGGTTTTGTTGGAGTTGGGGCAGCAGATGATCCATTTCATCGAGCAGCAGGGCATAGAAGGCATAGAGCGCCTCAAGATGGACGTGAAGTCGAACAAGCCTCAGCTGGTTTTGCACATTGACCGCGAGGCGGCCCGTCGTTATGGCGTTTCGACTCTTGCCATTGCGGGCCTGGTGCGCACGGCCGTTTTTGGTAAGGAAATTTCGCGCTATAAGCAGGGCGATGAGGACTATCCCATCTGGCTGCAGGCCCAGGAGCGCTTCCGCAAAGATTTGGATAAGATTCTCGCTCAGCGCGTAACCTTTCGCAACCCCTCAAATGGGCGCATCGTGCAGGTGCCGGTTTCGGCGGTGGTCAAGGTGGGGTATTCTTCGACTTATACCTCCGTCAATCGCAAAGACCAGGAGCGCATGGTAACGGTTTACTCCAATGTGCTCTCCGGCTACAACGCCAATGAGGTGGTGGGGCGCATTAAGGAGGCTTTGAAAGACTACCCCATGCCCAAGGGATTCAGCTATGCCTTTACGGGCGAGCAGGAGGAGCAAAACGAGAATACGGCCTTTTTGAAGTCAGCTTTTATGGCTGCGCTTTTCCTGATCTTTCTGATCATTGTGGGGCAATTCAACTCTTTGATATCGCCTTTCATCATTCTCAGCTCGGTGATTCTCAGTACCATAGGCGTCTTTCTCGGCTATCTGCTCACCGGCATGGATATCGTCATTATTATGACGGGCATGGGTATCATCTCCCTGGCAGGCATTGTGGTCAACAATGCCATTGTGCTCATAGACTACACCAACCTCATGGTGAAGGAAAAGCGCCGGGCATTGCAGGTGGATAGCATGTTTCAGTTACCCACAGAAGCAGTCAAAGAAGCCATCATCCAGGGTGGAGCTACCCGCCTGCGCCCCGTTTTGCTGACGGCCATCACTACCGTCCTCGGTCTGCTCCCCATGGCCGTGGGTATGAATGTGGACTTTCGGGGCATCTTCCTCGAGTTGAATCCCCATATTTACTTCGGTGGCACCTCCGCCGCCTTCTGGGGTGTCATGGCCTGGACGGTCATCTTCGGCCTGGTATTTGCCACCTTCCTGACGCTGGTCGTAGTACCCGTGATGTACTGGCTGGCGTACCGTTTGAAGAGGCGTTTTTATGGGGAGAAGCGGGCTTGAAAAGCCGCTTTTCCTCGTAAATGAGGCCCTTTTCTCAAGGGTGTTTCATGGCGTTGAATAGGGGCGCAGAGTACTGTTTTTTCTACTGTTGAGCCTGTCTGAAAAGGCTCTGAACAGTAGTTTTTGTGAATGAAAATTTATTTGAATAGGTGCTGTTTTGTACCCTTTTTGGGCGCTTGAAGAGGCTTTTTTCGGGGGATGGGAGATGGTTCTTTTGGGGGGTGAGAGAGGGGGTTTTTAGGGGTGGTTTTGAGGGGGTGGAGCAGGGGTGGATGTGTAAGCACTGTTTGCTACAGACATGTCATGTCTTTAAGACATGAC
>JALVES010000287.1 GCA_027030635.1 Saprospiraceae bacterium
GGAAGTTTTGCCACGCGAAGTGGATATTTCGGGGCGCTTCACGCGGGAGTTGAAGCTGAATGTACCCATCGTCTCTGCGGCTATGGATACCGTTACGGAGGCGAGGCTCGCCATTGCCATTGCGCGGCAGGGCGGGCTGGGCGTCATCCACAAAAACATGAGCATTGAGCAGCAGGCCGAGCAGGTGCGCAGCGTCAAACGCTCGGAAAGCGGGATGATCATGGACCCCGTAACGCTGGAAGAACACGCCACCGTCGGCGATGCCCTGGCGCTCATGCGCCGTTTCAAAATTGGCGGCATCCCCATCGTCTCTGCCGACAACAAGCTGGTAGGCATTCTCACCAATCGCGACTTGCGCTTCGAGACCAGCCTCAAGCGACCCGTAACGGAGTTGATGACCCGCGAGGGCCTGGTAACCGCTCCGGTCGGTACGGATTTGGCGAAAGCCAAAAACATTCTGCAAAAACACAAAATCGAAAAACTGCCCGTCGTGGACGAACACGGCTGTCTTGCAGGGCTTATCACCTATAAAGATATCCTCAAAGAAGCCGATTTCCCCAATGCCTGCAAAGACAGCTTCGGCCGTCTCGTAGTCGCTGCCGCAGTGGGCGTTACTGCCGACACCCTGGAACGCGTAGAAGCCTTGGTAGAAGTAGATGTAGATGCCATTTGTGTGGACACTGCTCACGGGCATTCGCAGGGTGTGTTGGAAACCATTAAGCGTATTAAACAGGCTTTTCCCGACCTGCAACTGGTGGGCGGCAATGTCGCCACCGCTGCCGGAGCACGAGCCTTGGCCGATGCGGGCGTTGACGGCGTCAAAGTCGGCGTCGGCCCGGGCAGCATCTGTACCACCCGCGTGGTGGCCGGCGTGGGCGTGCCACAGCTCACGGCCATCATGAATGCCGCAAAGGGCCTCAGGGGCACCGGCATCCCCATCATCGGCGATGGCGGGGTGCGATTTACGGGCGACATTCCCAAGGCCCTCGCAGCAGGGGCCGACTGCATCATGGCAGGCGGGCTGTTTGCAGGCGTGGAAGAAGCCCCCGGAGAAACCATCATTTACGAAGGGCGCAAATTCAAGATTTACCGCGGCATGGGCTCGCTGGGCGCCATGCAGCAAGGCTCCAAAGACCGCTACTTCCAGGACGTGGAAGACGACATCAAAAAACTGGTGCCCGAAGGCATCGAAGGCCGCGTGCCCTACAAAGGCACCCTGGCCGAAGTCATGGTGCAATACGTGGGCGGCCTGCGTGCCGGCATGGGTTATTGCGGCGCAGCCAACTTGGATGAGCTAAAAAAGGCTACATTTGTGAAACTCACGCACTCGGGCATACGCGAAAGCCACCCCCACAATGTGGTCATCACCAAGGAATCGCCCAACTACAGCAGACGATAAAAGCCGGATGAACCGGCACAGCAACATATTTTGTGGAAAAAGGCAAACAGACACGGACGCGCGGCGCCATCTCGCGCCACGATTTGGAGCAGCAATTGAACCTGAAGCAGTTGCAAGTCAACAGTCTGTTGGCCATCACCAAGGCCATCAATGCCAATGTCAAAGCCCCCGATTTGTTTGAGATGTACCGCTCCTTTCTCGAGTGGGAAATGGGCGTGGGGAAAATGGCTCTCTTCGTCTCCGAAGGCGAACATTGGGCCTGCGCCACTTCCCTCGGCATTGGGCAGGAGCTCTGTCATCGCCGCTTTGGCGAAAGCCTGTTCCATCGCTTCCGGCAGGTGGAAAGCCTGTACGAAGAGGAAGATTCGCCCTTCCGGGAGTTTGAAATTGTCATTCCCGTACACCATAAAAAACAGCCCCTGGCCTTTGTGTTTCTGGCCGACATCAAAGACGACCAAGACCTGCACAGCAAAATTCAATTCATCACTACGGTAACCAACATCGTGGCGGTGGCCATTGAAAACAAGCGTCTTTTTAAAAGACAGTTGGAGCAGGAGCGCTTCAGGCAGGAACTGCGCCTCGCCGCCAAAATGCAGCGCATGCTCATCCCCGAGCAAATGCCGCGCACGGCTTTTTACGAATTTGATGCCATCTATCAACCCAAATTGGGCGTGGGCGGAGATTACTACGACATCCTCCTGCTCAGCGAACACAAAATGGCTTTTTGCGTGGGCGACATCTCCGGCAAAGGCGTAGCCGCCGCCCTGCTCATGGCCAACTTCCAGGCCCACTTCCACAGCCACCTCAATCAACGCGACGGCCTCGAAAAACTGGTGCGCAACCTCAACGAATCAGTCATGCGCATCACGCGGGGCGATAAGTTCATCACCTTTTTCGTGGCTGAATACGACATGCTCACACAGCAATTGCGCTACGTCAATGCCGGCCACAACCCGCCCCTGCTCATCAGCAACGGCCAACTCAAAAAACTCGATAAAGGCTGCACCATCCTCGGCGCATTCCCCAAATTAGAACAGGTGGAAATCGGAGAAGAACAAATCACTCACGAAACACTCATCATGGCCTATACCGATGGCCTGACCGACATCCGCAATGAAGAAGGCGATTTTTTTGACGAAGACCTCGGCTATAAATTCGTCAAAACCCACTACCAGCTCCCCGTCAGGGATTTCAAT
>JALVES010000288.1 GCA_027030635.1 Saprospiraceae bacterium
CAAACTCAGCCTGACAGATGACGCGGATGACGCGGGTTTTCGCGGATTTCGGCAGGCTCAATCTGACAGATTTTTTAGCCGGTTCAACTTGATAGCTTGGTTTCTGATGGAGACAGGTAGCCAAAAACTTAATGAACCATTATTGTCTAATATTTGTCACTTTTCCTTGAAGAAACACTACTGCTGTATGCGTATAATGCTTATTTTTAGGCTGGAATAATTTTTATGCCTAAAATTTAGCCGTGATGAAAACTGTACCATCCTTAAGAAAACTGTTTTCCATTTTTTTCCTGTTGAACGCTTTTTTGTACATCCGGGCCCAGCCGCCCGCCGATTTGCCCTGGGAGGCGGATACGACTTGCGGCGGCATCATGATTCCCGGTATAGCTGCTGTAACTTGCGGGACACTTACGCAGTTGCCTGTACCCATGCGTTACACGCTTGGTTTGATAAACTTGAATGGAGCTTTGCCGGCTGCAGGAAGATTGGACGTTACTGCCCAACAGGACATGTATCATCATCCGGCCTGGCATATAGATTCCATAGGCAATGTCTTTGGCCTGGCTTTGGACCATAAGGGCAATATTTATGCAGCCGCTTCCTCCAATTATTCCTCTTCCTTTTGGGTTTATTATTCCGTGATGCGTTATGGAGACATTGGAGGTGGTGCCGATGACCTCAACGCTGCCGGAACGGTGTATAAAATAGATGCCATTACGGGTGAGCCGGAGCCTTTTGTCGTATTGCCGCAACAGGCCTATGCCTTTCCAAATTATAGTTGTGAAGCAGGCTATACCATTAACCGTTTTACCGGCCCGGGCTTGGGGAACCTCGCTTTTTATGCAGAGAATAAGCAATTTTACATCACCAATTTTGAAGACGGGCGTATCTATCGGGTGGATATTGAAGGCAACATCCTGGATTCTTACGACCCTTTCGACTATGATACGGGCGCACCCGGGCCACCCTTTGATTTCAACGACATCCCCTATGGCATTGCCGTGTCTCCGGATGGCTCTCGCTTGTTTTTTGGGAATTTTGGCGATTTCTATCAAAATAAACCGACCCTTTATTCCATCCACCTGAATGCCGATGGAAGCTTTTCCGGTACGGTAAACAACAACTCCCTGCCGCCCGGAGCTGACTGGGACAACTATGTGGGCAGTGAGGCGATGAAATATGAGTTTCAGTATCTCGACGGGTTCGCTGTAGATTGGATGTGCGTCTCAGACCTGGCTTTTACGCCGGATGGAGACCTGATTGCAGGCATACGCATGGGCTGCGGGCCGGCCATCAACACCTCTATGAATTTTGGGGGATATTATGAAATGTTGGCCATGCCGTCTTTCAATAGTTCTATGGGAGTTATTTATATCAACCAGGGTAGTCTGGCAAACTTTTCAGGCTATGGAGGCGTCGCTGTTTATGAGAACAATGAAGAAGAACTGCGCTTTGCCTTTTCCGGTTCTGATTTTTTGTTTCCCGCAAGCAATCACGGTATCATAGTTGTTCCGCCCTATGAGTTTGGCTCTTTATTCAATCCGGTTGCTCCGGCCGGCGTCGTTAACTACATCCCTCCAAATCCCGATTGGGATGCCAAAGGCCTCGGCGGCGATATAGAAGTGTTCACTGTCTGTGAAACCTGCCCCGTCCTCCAAGAGCTGGAAGACCTGACCGTCTGCAGCGGCGAGCCCTTTGATCTGACTTACGAAGTCTTCCCGGCCGGCGACTCCCTTATGGCTATCTGGACGGACGAGGCGGGCAATGAGGTAGAGCCCGACAGCGTCATCATCGAACACGAGCTGTGTGCGCCGGGCGTGTACGAGTACTACCTGCACGCCGTTTGCTACACGGATACCAGCCAGACCTACGACGACACCCTGGCTGTTACGGTTACGCCCTCCGATTTGAGTCCGTTTTACACCGTGGTGGAAGAGCCCTGTTATGTGGATGTACTGATAGACCCCGATTGCTCCGACTACCTGACCCTGGTGGGCGACTTGCCCGTCATCAATCCGGGCGATTCGGGTAGCGTAACGGTGCAAATCATACAGACGACGAAGATGAATTGTGCTTCCGCAGAGATTACGCTGAATTACAATTGCAGTTGCAGTATAGAGGGCCTTTCGGCAAATGCAGGAATGTGCGTGGACGGGTTGTTTGACGTAGAGGTGGACTTCAGCTACGAAAACACAACAGGCCAGTTTGAAATAACCGACCAGGACGGCAACAGCCTGGGCATCTTCGCCTATGGCGAATTGCCGGTAACGGTAGGCCCCTTTGAGGGCGATGGCACGACGGTTTATACCCTTACGGTTACGGATACGCAACTGGGCGATTGCTCTGCCTCCATAGAGGTAGGCCCTGTGGAATGTACGGTTGAGTGCATGGCTTCTACGGCCGGCCCGATCTGCGAGGGCGAGACGCTGTTTTTGGCCGAGAACGGCGGCGATGCCGTGAGTTGGCTGTGGAGCAGCGACGGTTCGGCCGTGATAGACGATCCCACGGCCCAAAATCCCACGGCCACGAATGTGAGCGATGGAGAGGTGTTTAGCGTAACGATCACATCTGCCTCCGGCATCACGGAAGTCTGC
>JALVES010000289.1 GCA_027030635.1 Saprospiraceae bacterium
CCGCTCTGCTTCTGCGCTGCGGATGTTGGGCACCCAGGGAAGCCATTGCTCCAGATCGCTGCGGTGCTCATCTATGTTTTTAAACATCTCTTCTGCGTAGCGGGGGTGGGCGCCGATGAGTTTGAGTTCAGAGTTGATGGGAATTTCCATGAAGGAGTTGTTTTCAGAGGAGTTTCAGAAGAGGTGGTTTGGCCGGGACAGACGGCCAAACCGTTTCACTTTTATCAATGGTTCATTAAGAATTTGAACGACAAGATGCCCAAAATTCAGCAAACCTTCATATACTTTTTTATTTTTTTCAACTCAGGCCTGATTTCAAAGTTGCATAAAATAAATAGAACGCGGATGACGCGGATTTCGGCAAGCTCAATCTGACAGATGACGCGGGTTTTCGCGGGTTTTTAAGCGGGTTCAACTTGACAATCTGTTTTCCAAAGGAAGCAGGTGGTCAAAAACTTAATGAACCATTGTGCCAAGACAAAAGAACAAATCCTCTCTTCAATGGAAAAAGCATTGGGTTCCCCACATACAAAACGCTCTTTAAAGCGTTTTCATAAAAAGCCCTTTTATGCTCACGAGATTGCGTCGTTTCATTTATTCTTTTCCGGTGCAATTGTTTGCGATGCACTTTCGCAGCGATTTGATTTTAGTGGGCAGCTGGATTTTTATTTTGCTGATCATTTTGGGTAAGATTGGCGCCAGGTACGGCTTGCCCTATCTCTTTTTAGCGCCGGAATATCTGGGGCATGAGGGTTCTCTCAGTTTTTTATTGACAGGCTTGGGTTTTGGCGCCTTTGCGGTGAGTTGGAATTTGACGGTTTATTTGCTCAGTGCATATCGCTTTCCCTTTTTGGCGACCTTGCGGCGTCCTTTTGCCAAGTTTTCCATCAACAATTTTCTGCTGCCGACGCTGTTTGTTTTTGTGTATTTGTACATGCACATTCGATACGGAATCAGGGATGGCCTTTCGGCAAATGCCATAGCGCTTGACTGTTTGAGTTTTATCCTGGGCTTTGTGGGGTTCGTAGCGGTCATCGCGGTCTATTTTGCAAATACGAACAAGGACATTTTCAGTTTTCTGAAGCTGCAAAAAATTCCGCCGCCCGATTTGCGTGCGGATATGCCGAATGTGGAAGCGCCGGAGCAGTCGGGCAAGCACGGGGCTTTTCCGCGTTCCTGGCGGGTAGAGGTTTACTTATCGGAATCGCTGAGGCCCCGTCTGGTGCGGCCTGTTTCACACTATGACCCCAAATTGTTGCAGCAGATTTTCAAGCAAAATCACCTCAATATGCTGGTAGCGCAGCTTGTCAGCATATTGGTACTTGCTGCATTGGGTTTTTGGATGGATTATCCTGCTTTGCGCTTTCCTGCAGCCATGGCGATTTTTTTGTTATGCAGTGTTTTTATTTCTGTTTTTGGGGCGGTGAGTTATTGGTTTCACCGCTGGCGCTTTCCGGCTTTGATTTTGATGTTGGGCATTTTGAATGCCTTGAGCCGCCATGGTTTTTTGCATCACGAAAATCAGGCCTATGGCCTCAATTACGACTGTGCGCCTGCGGTCTATGATCACGCCCGTCTGAGTCAGTTGTGCCGGCCCGAAAACACCTTGTCTGACATGCTGGAAACCGAGGCCATCCTCAACCGCTGGCTGGCCCGGCGACGGGCTGTGGGCGATGAACGTCCGCGCATGGTCATCTTTTGTGCCAGTGGAGGCGGGTTGAAAGCATCTCTGATGTCCTTAGAAGCGCTGCGCTATGCCGACAGCCTTTTGGAGGGAGATTTCATGCCCCGCGTGGTGCTGATGGCGGGAGCATCGGGCGGCATGTTGGGAACGGCCTGGTATCGGGAGTTGTATTTGCAGAAGCAGGAGGGCTTGGCAGATGCCAATGTCTTGACCAATAGGGAGCAGCTCTATGCGGCCGCCGAAAATCTGATTAACCCCATTGCTACTTCAGTAGTTACTACGGATTTGTTTTTGCCTCGCCTGCCCTTTAGCTATGCGGGGCATACTTATTACAAGGACAGGGGCTATGCTTTTGAGCTGCAATTTAACGAAAACACCCGGGGGGCTTTTGGCAAACCCCTCGGCGCCTATCGCGAAGCGGAGCAGCAGGCGCTCATCCCCTTGTTGTTTCTCACTCCTTCCATTGTCAATGACGGGCGCCGCCTGGTGATTTCGGCTCAGAAAGTCTCTTACATGATGACGGCCCCCACGGCGGTCAAGGTGCCGGAGGCTTTAGACATTGATGCGGTAGATTTTCGGCGCCTGTTGGGTGAGCAGGATGCAGACCGGCTGCGTTTTTCGACGGCTCTGCGCATGAATGCGACCTTCCCCTACATCCTGCCCAATGTGTCTTTGCCCACGGAGCCGCAGATTGAAGTGATGGATGCCGGTTTTCGGGACAATTACGGCCTCAAGACGGCCATTCGCTTTTTGCACGTGTTTAAGGACTGGATTCAGGAGCACACCTCCGGCGTGGTGCTTATCCAGGTGCAGGTGGATGACCCGGAGCGAAAAATTCCCTCCAGTGCCAACACGGGGCGCATTGAGGGCATGTTCAGCCCGCTGGGGCTGGCTACGCAGATTACCCGTTTGCAGCGCTATGAGCACGACATGGGGCTGGGTTTTCTCTACGAATTGTACAGCCCGGAAGAGCTGAGTTTCCTCCGCTTTGCGTATCGCCCGCCCAATGGAGATGCCGATAAAGCACCCATCTCTTTTCACCTCACCCAGCGCAACCGGCGCGACATCATAGCCAGTTTTCAACTGCCGGTGAATCAAAGGAATTTTAAAAAGTTGCAGGAATTGTTGGGAGATTGAAGTTGAGCGATGAGCGAAGCCGAAGGCTTTCCGAATCCCTTGTATTTTCCTGGCCTTCCCTGCCTCCTTTGGGAAATGGGATGTTACTAAAAGCCCCGACAGGGGCGACACCTTTGTAGCCCGGGGCGTAAGCCCCGGGTTTCTTGGTAGCCCTATTGCACCACCAACAAGCTCCGCGCCACCGTTTTTCCTTCGTATTGCAGCAGGAGCAGATATGTGCCCCGAGGCAGCTTTGGCAGTTGAAGTTCTTCTTCCAGCAGAGGCGTTGTTTTTTGCCCTTTTGCAGTGAAGAGGCTGCGGCCATAGGCGTCAAGGAGAGAGAGGGTGAAGGTGCCGTTATAGGTATCGGTCTGTTGAATGTGCAGGAGTTGGTCGTCGCTCAGCGGATTGGGATAGATGCGCAGGGTTTCATTTGCCGAAAGGCTGATGGAATTTATCCCGCTCGGTTGGGTGAGCACATAGGCCGGCTCGCTATACGCGCTGGTGTCGGTGGCGTTGTAAGCTCTGATGCGGTAGTAGTAGCCGCCTGCTTCGGGTACCTGGTCGGTATAGGTTTCTGCATCGGGGCCTGTGGCGGCTATTTGGCTGTAATTGCTTTCGTCTTCGAAGGAGCGTTCGATGAGGAAGCCGTCTTCGACGAAGGAGTTGTCCTGCCATTGGAGTTTGACTTCCTGTGGGCTTTGTTCTTCGGCGGTGAGGTTGAGGGGCGGGGCCATTTGGGGGCAGGTGGCTATGTAGTTGGCCACGTCTTCGCGCACGGAGGGCAGCATGGGGTAGAAGGTGTCGCCCGGGCATTCTGTATTGCAGCCGTCGCGATGGCCGGAGATGTTGTTGAGGTTGAGGCCGGAGGAGTTGTGGAAAGAAAAGCCTTCGGGGTCTATGCCTTCCTGGCAGCTTTTCCAGGCGAGCAATTCGGTGAGGGTGTTGAGGGCTGCGTCGGTAGGTGCAACGTTGGTGTAGGTACCCATGACGCATACGCCCATGGTGCCGGCATTGTGGCCGCAAAAATGAGCGCCCTGGTAGTTGTCGGGGCGACCTTCGTAGAGCACGCCGTTGGGGTCAATGAGCCAGTTGTAGCCGATGTCGTCCCAGCCGTTGGAGTTGACGTGATAGTTCCAGATGGCGCGCACTACTGCGGCCCAGTCGTTGGCCGTGTTGCTGCCGGCCGAGTGGTGGATGATGAGATGAGTAACGTTGGTAAAGACCGGCGTGGGGTCTATGGGGCAACCTATGGCGCACCAGTCGCTACGGCCTTCATAGGGCGGGTGCGGGCAGGGGCAGTTGTTTTTGAGGTCGTTGGGGGTGTTGAGGGGCGTTTCGCCGGTGGGCTTTCCGCTTTCACCTTCATCATGGTTTCGCGTGGCGCCCGGGCTGTAAAAGTGGACGAGGATGTTGGAGAGCCAGGGGCCTGCTGAAATGCCCGGCTTGATGCGGAGCCTGACCCAGCGGGTGCGTTTGTCGGCGTAGAGGAGTTGGCTGACTTGGTGGGGGGCGGGTTTGGTAACGTGTTCTTCTCGATAGAGGTCAATCCATGGTTCCCAGTGAGATGCATCGGAAGAAAAGGCAATCTGCAAGACGTTCGTCATGTCCGGAGGGCCCTGAATGTCCCATTCTACAGATACCGAAAGGAAGGGCTCCACTTTCTCTAAGGGCACTTCGATGACGATGGGGATGTCCTCGGGATTTAGCGGAACAACGATTTCGTCTTCATAAGAGATGTCTTTTTCCATGGTTTGCCCGAAGATTTGGGCGGGGAGGAGCAGCAGGAAGAAGGCGGAGATGAGAAGTAAATGCTGTTTCATGAGCAGAACATGTGAAAGTGAAGGCCTTAATTTCTCCAAATGGAGCTATAAAGATAGAGATTTTTTTTAAGATGAGAGATATTCTCCCTCTACCTGCCGGTCTTTGAGGCCGAGAAAGCGCTCGATTTCTTTCTCAATAAAGCGGGCATAGGGCAGTCTGGTGATGCCTTTGAGCAGGGTGATTTTATCGCCGTCGTGCATGACGGCCAGCACTTTGAAGGCGTAGTTGGGCTGCTTGTTGGTAGTGGAAGCCACGTACCGTTCTACATAGATTTGCTCGATGTCTTTGGGCTCCATGCTGCGGTCTTTGTTGAAAGGCGATTTGAGGGGGCGGTGGGAGATGAGCAGGTCGCTTTGCGAGACGTAAATGCTGGTGGTGTTGAGCAATACCGAGAGGCAGTAATAAGTGAGGCCTATGCCGACGAGTATGTGCAGGCTCATAAACACCAGGGGTATAAATCCGCTTCCCGACAGCAGGATGATGGCGATGAAAAAGAGGATGAAGGCATCCCAAACCAAGGTAAAAAAGAGGATCGGCCCGACCCCCTTGTTCATTTTTTTCCAGGGAATCAGAATTTCCATACCGAGGGTGCCGGGGTAGAGCTCGATGCCATCCGGTGTGCTTACGGGAAATTTTTTGTGCGTGAGGTCCAGTGCCTGCCCCGCGTCCAATTGAAGGACGCTTCGGCAGTTGGGGCAGATGGCAAGGCCGGCATCGAGCTTGAGGTCTGCCGCAGTCAGAGGCGTTTGGCAGTTGGGGCAGGTTAGTTGTTTCATGTTGTTGGGGTTTTATGAGGCGAAGATAAGGCTTTTGCTCAAGGCAAATGGGGGCAACCCCCATTCCCCCATTCCTCCGTATCTTTGGGCTCTCAAAGAGTTGACGCAGATACGAACCATGATTACCGATAAATTTAACGAGCTGGAGGAGCGCTTTTACCATTTGGAGGAGCAGTTGTCGGACCCTGCTGTTTTGGCAGATACCGGGCACTATGCAGCTCTCAGCAGGGATTACAAAGAGCTGAAGCCCGTGGTAGAAGCCATCCGAACTTATAAGGAATTGGCATCCAACATGGCTACGGCAGAGGAGATGCTGCAGGAGGAGGATGAGGAAATGCGCGAAATGGCCCGTGCAGAGCTGCAGGAATTGAAGCCCCGTCTGGAGGCTCTGGAAGAAGAGATCAAGCTTTTGCTCATTCCCAAAGACCCTCAGGATGAGCGGGACGTTATCTTTGAAATCCGTGCCGGAACGGGCGGCGATGAGGCCAGTATTTTTGCCGGCGATTTGTACCGCATGTACAGCAAATACTTCGAGTCGAAGGGCTGGAAAACGGATTTGATTTCTGCCCATGAGGGTACTGTGGGCGGTTACAACAAAATTGTGCTGGAAGTACACGGGCAGGATGTGTATGGCAAGCTGAAGTTTGAGTCGGGCGCTCATCGCGTGCAGCGCGTGCCAAAGACCGAATCGCAGGGGCGGGTACACACCTCGGCAGCTACTGTTGCGGTCATGCCCAAGTTGGAGATGGAAGATGTAGAAATCAACAAGGCAGACCTCAAGGTAGATACCTTTCGTTCCAGCGGGGCGGGTGGGCAGCACGTCAATAAAACGGAATCGGGTGTGCGTTTTACGCACATTCCCACGGGCATTGTGGCGGAGAGTACGGACGGGCGTTCGCAGATACGCAATCGCGAAATTGCCCTGCAGCGGCTTTATCAGAAGGTCTATGAAGCCCGTCAGCGCGAGCACGCTTCGCGCATTGCCTCCGAGCGCAGATCGTTGGTGGGCTCGGGCGACCGCTCCGACAAGATTCGCACTTACAATTTTCCGCAGAATCGCGTTACGGACCATCGCATCAATCTCACCCTCTACAGCTTAGACAAGGTGATGGAAGGCCAGTTGGACGAAATCATCCATGCCCTGCAAGTGGCTGAAAAAGCCGAGAAAATGAAATCTTACGAGAATTAATGCCCTACCTTATGGAGCAGCCTGTATTGTTGTTGCTGGAAACCGGAACGGAAATCTGCTCCGTAGCCGTTTCGGCCGGAGAGCGCATTCTGGCCTTGCGTGAGAGCGCAGAGCCGAGGATGCACGCCCGCATGCTGACGGTTTTTGTCGAGGAGGCTTTGGCCGAAGCGGATGTGCAGGCAGCAGAGTTGGATGCCGTGGCTTACAGTTGCGGGCCGGGCTCTTATATGGGGTTGCGCATAGGGGCCTCTGCCGCAAAGGGCTTTTGTTTTGCTCTGGATATTCCTTTGTTACCCATAGACAGCCTGCAGGCTTTGGCCATGGCTGCCCGTATGGACGAAGACCCGGCGGATGCGCTTTATTTTCCCATGATTGATGCCCGCCGCATGGAGGTCTATACGGCTACCTACAAGCGCTCCGGAGAAAGGCTGAAAGCGCCTTATGCGCTTGTTGTTGAAGAAGGCGCTTTTACCGGTGAAAAAACCTCTTTGCGGGTGTTTTGTGGAAATGGCATGGAAAAATGCCGTCATCTGTTGCCTTCCACCGGCAGCGATTTACGCTCGGTGAACGCCTCTGCCGCTCATTTACTCAGCCCGGCGCTTGACTTGTTTGAACGGGAAAAGAATAAGTCGGGCAGTGCTTCTTTTGAAAACCTCATAAGCCATAAACCGGTCTATTTAAAAGAACCACATATCACCAAATCCCGAAATGAAAAATATCCTTGAGGTAAAGTTGTTTGGAGGCTCCCAGCCTCCCCAACCCCTTCCTTTAAGTATAAAATCAGCATAGGAATGTTAAAATTTTACTATTTGAAGAAAAAGTTATATCTTTGCGTTTGGAAAATATTAGGGGACTTTGCTGATGCTCTAAGGCGCAGTTCTTCAGTTTGAGATGTATCTTTCCCCCCCATCAGACAGGCTGCGTCTTGCAAACATCATAAATTATGATGTGCTGTTGACTGTACAGTGTTTTGCATTTAGGGCGACTTTCATCTAATTGCAAGCTGTATATGTTGATACTTTGTGACGGAGATCGTTACAAATGCGAAATGACTTTAACTCACTAAACATATCATCATGAGAAAACAAACTTCCAAAACCACGCGAAAGAAAGCGACGACGAAAAAGGCCACGGCCAAGAAAGCTGCGACGAAAAAGACTGCGGCGAGGAAAACCACTGCCAAGAGAGCCGCAGTGAGGAAGACCACAGTCAAAAAAACTGCAGCAAAGAAAGCCACTGCCAAAGCTTCCGTAAGGAAAAACGCTAAAGTAAAGGCGCAGGCTGATTTTCCGCTGAAGTATGCCGAATTGCGCAAAGCCGTACTCGTCCTTCGTGCATTGAATCACGGTTTTCGTCAGAAGCTCATGAATCTTTTGCACAAAAAAGGCACTGCCAGCGTTTCTGAAATTCACAAGACGCTGAAGGTTGAGCAGTCTGTGGCTTCTCAACACCTCGGAGTTTTGCGTCGGGAAGGCATTGTGGAGCGCGAGCGCCAGGGAAAATTCATCTACTACTCCCTCAATTACGATCGTCTCAAAGAGTTGTCTTCAATGATTGATCAGATCCTCCATGACTGATTCGGCCAAAGCTTGAAGGCCATAGGGAAAATGGGAACTAAGTCTATCTAAGGGTGTCTGAACAACACAGGCATTCCTGTGGGGTTGTCTGTGTGTCAGTAATGCGATGATGAAAGAATCGCTTCTTTGAGAATCCCTGATGCTCAAGGCCATGAAGGCTTTGGGCTCGGTACAAACACGTGTAAACATGAGTAAAGGGCACTTTGAATTAGACCACAAGAAAACAGCAGAAGCTTTGAGCGTGATGCGCGCTTTGGTTCACCCCTTAAGGCTTAAGATGATCAAGTACTTGCTGAAGCAAAAAGACGGAGGAGCCAATGTGCAGCAAATTTATAAGGCTTTGAAGCTGGAACAAGCGCTGACTTCTCAGCATTTGCGCATTTTGCGCGAAGCTGATTTGGTGAGGCCGGAGCGCAGGGGTAAATACGTTTTTTACATCCCCAATAAAGAGCGCCTGAAGAGCATTTCCAAAGTAGTCGGAGAGGTTATGTGATAAAAAGAGGTCGCAACAGCGCGACCTCTTTTTTATTGCAGTTTTTTGAGCCAGGCTTCGGCCTGTTCGTCTTTTCCTTCTTTGTGGTAGCTGAGCGCCATGTAGCCGATGGCTTTTTCTTTAAAGTCAACGGACTGCAAAAGGGGCTCCAGCCATTTTCTGGCCTCTTCCTGCTGTCCTGTTTCGATCAGGCTTATGGCGAGGTACAGTTGTGCGAGCCGGTCGTCGGGTTTTTCCTGCAGGTAGGCTTGCAGGGCGGCGCCGGCTGCGCGGTAGTCGCCTTTGTTGAAAGCTGCTTCTGCCTGTGTGGCGTAGGTGTCTTCCCCTCCCATTTGCGTTAATGCCAAAGGCGTATGCTGCTCCAGATCGGCATAGGAGGGCAATTGTTGATTGGGCAGGAAGCGGTCTTTAAACACAAAGAAGAGCGCAATCAGAAGCGCGATGGAAGCTGCTGCCGAGAGCCATTTGCGCCTGGAAAAGGAGACGACTTTGGTTTTGTGGCGGGTAGCAGCAGTTTCTTTGAGCATTTTTTTTAGCGCCTGGCGTTGTTTTTGCTTTCGCAAATGCGCATAGGCTTTTTTGGCGAAAGCCAGTTCAGCAGCCAGTTCGGGATTTTTCTTTGCCTGTTCTTCGAAGGCGCGGCGCTCTTCGGAGCTCATGCGGTTGTGCAGGTATTTGTCAATTTTCTCCACGGTTGGTACTTTTTCGGTTAACGAAGCTTTTCAAAGAGGCTGCGCCAGCGTTTTTTGCATTTGTGAGCCCGTACATAGACCGTTGAGCGGTTGTTCATGCCGAGTTCTTTTGCAATGTCTTCTCCGGCTTTGCCTTGAGCCATCATCCACAAAACCTTTTGACAGAGTTCCGAAAGCTGTTTAAAACTTTGGTCGAGCAGTTCACGTTCGCGGTGCGCGGCCACAGCTTCTTCGGCTTGAATCAGCAGGTCGGGGGTATCGGCTTCACTTTCATATCTCTCTTTTTCCGAAAATCTTATCTGCTCTTCCCGTTTTTTTTCTGAGAGGCGGCTGTACCAGATGTTTCGGCAGATGGAAAATAAGAGCGCTCCAAACGAAGAGGTAAATTCCGGGCTGTTTTCGCCGCAGTAGCGGTCAAAGACGGCGATCAGGGCCTCCTGGAAGAGGTCTTCGGCATCCTGTTCGCTGCCGTTGTTTTTTCTGACCCATCGCGAGATGTTGGGTAGGAATTGCACATAGATTTCTTTGACCAGGGCGTTGTCGCCCCGGCAAAGCGCTTGCAGGTATTCTTCAGGTTTACGTTCTCCCATGAGGGGTAAAATTAAGCATTTTTCAACTTGTTGAGCCTCCGGGGGCGAAGTCCTGTATGATGGCGCAGGCCTCGTCAATTTGCGCTTCGGTGATGATGAGGGGCGGAGCGATGCGCAGGCTGCGCTCGTCAAAGAGGAACCAATCGGTGATGAGCCCGTTTTTCAGGCAGTGTTGCGTGAGGGCCTGCATGTAGTCCGGGCTGTCAAATTCCAGGGCCATGAGCAGGCCGGCATGGCGTATTTCACGCAGGCGCGGCAGGCCGGAGAGCTGTTTGCGGAAGCGCAGGGCTTTGGCTTCTGCCTGTTCGATCAATTTGCTTTCTGTCAGTACTTCCAGCGTGGCCAGGCCTGCGGCACAGCTCAGCGGGTGCCCGCCAAAGGTGGTCAAATGCCCGAGTATGGGATTGTTACTCAGGCATTTCATCAACTCGGGCGAGGCGATGAAAGCGCCGAGAGGGAGCCCGCCCCCAAAGCCCTTTGCAAGAGCCAGAATGTCGGGCACGACCCCAAAGCGCTGCAGGGCGAACAGGCTTCCACAGCGCCCAAAGCCCGTTTGGACTTCATCGAAGACGAGCAGGGCGCCGGTTTCGTCGCAGCGCTGCCGGACTTTTTGCAGGAAGTTGTCTTCGCTCGCTTCACCCTCTGCGGGCAAGCGCACGCCTGCCTCGGCCTGTACGGGTTCGATGATGACGCAGGCCGTGTTTTCGTCAATCTGCTCCAGACTCTCTTCCCGGTTAAAATCTATATGCCTGACGCCCGGCAGCAGGGGGAAATATCCCTGGCTGTAGGTGGTGGGTTCCATCAGGGCGGTGGTGGCCTGGGTGCTCCCGTGATAGGCGTGCCGGCAGGCGATTACATGAGGGCGTCCCGTCGCCCGTTTGGCCAGTTTCATGGCGCCATCCACAGCCTCGGCGCCCGAGTTGCAGTAATAAACCGTGCTCAGCGAGGGGGGCAGGTGTTGACTCAGCCTTTCGGCAAATGCCACCTGCGGCTCGAGCACAAATTCACCGTAAACGGTGGTGTGCAGATAGCGCTTCAATTGCCGCTCTATGGCCTGCATCACGCGCTCATGCCTGTGCCCCAGAGCAGAAACGCCTATGCCGGCAATCAGGTCCATGTACCTCTTTCCGGAGGTGTCGTACAGGTACATGCCCTCTGCCCGCTCGATCTCAAAAGCAAGCGGCGAAGGGCTGGTCTGAGCGATGTGTCGCAGGAAGATTTGGCGCAGTGTGGGCATGGCGGGTTTTTGGTGCAAAGAAAAGCATTTGTTTGGGTTTCATATTTTTTTTATCTTTGCGTTTCAAAATCGTGGAAATTCACCCCAACTGCTCAATCCCAAAAGCATCTTCCACGTTTTGGGGCATGTCAGTGCCCATCCCCAACGACGTCAGTTAAAGGAATTTAGTCACTCATTGTAAACTCAATGTCTTATGAAAGTACGCATTGTTACCATGTTCGTATTGGGGTTGAGCAGCCTTTTTTTGCAAGCTCAGACCTTTCCTTACACCATTACACTTGAGCCTTTTACCATAAGTGGTTTGCCGGGCTTGCACTCTTTTGTGGCCGGGCACGATGCCGGCAAGTGGGTCTTGATTGGAGGGCGCACCGATGGCATGCACCGAGGTGGTGGCGGGCCAAGTAATCCTGCCTTTCCGGTAGTGAATAGCAACACGACCATCTACGTAGTAGATCCTGTGGCTCAGCAGGTATGGAGCGCTTCACTGACTTCTCTGCCTACGGCCTTACAAGAGCAGCTCCAAAGTACCAATATGTGTTTTTATCAGGATGGGAATTGGCTGTATGTCGCAGGAGGTTATGGCTATAGCGCTACGGCAGGGGATCACGTTACCTATGATAAACTGACGGCCATTCACGTGCCCAATTTAATTACCCACATTATTAACGGAACATCCATTACCGGCGATTTCCTTCAGACTACGCATAGTGGCATGCAAACTGCCGGAGGTGCCCTGGGAAAGATTGGCAATACCTTCTACCTTTTTGGTGGCATTGACTTTCAGGGGCGATACATCATGGGAGGCAATGGTGGCGGAGCTACAGGCTCTATGCAATACACCGATGAAATCCGGACTTTTGAGATTGTGAATAATGGCAGCTCGCTTTCCATTTCAAACTACACGGTTTATACCAATACAGCAGAATATCATCGTCGCGATTTCAACCTGGTGCCTCAGATTTTTCCGGGGGATGTTTACGGGTACATGTGGTCCAGCGGTGTGTTTAAAGCGCCTAATGACGAGGTTTATTTTAACCCCATCGAGATTACTGCTTCCGGCATTACGGTTATTCCGGAGGCTACATTTATGCAGAAGTACTCCAATTACCACAGTTCTAAAATAGCGCTTTATGACTCCGGCACTCAGGATATGTACTCCATTTTCTTTGGAGGCATTGCGCAATTTTATTTCGATGGCAATGGAAATGAGGTAGAAGACACGAATGTGCCCTTTGTAAAAACCATCAGCCTGGTAAGTCGTGATCAAAATGGCGTTTATGCGGAGTCTGTTTTTAGTACGGAGATGCCTACTTATTTAGGTGCCGGCTCTGAGTTTTTTAGGGAGGAGTCTATCGTGGAATATGCAACCGGCATTGTGGATATGACGCAATTGCCGGCAACGACTCCTTTTACAGTGGGTTATATCTATGGAGGGATTGAGAGTACGGTAGCTAATTCTTTTCCCAACAACACAGCAGCTACCAGTGCAAGTGCTACTATTTACAGGGTTAAGTTTGATTTGACGGCTATGCCTGTTGAGCTTACTGATTTTTATCTGTGGGCAGAGGATAAAGCTGACTGTGCCAAAGAGCGCATCACGCTTCGCTGGCATACGGCCAGTGAGCAAAATACCCGTCATTTTGTGATTGAGAGAGGGCGGTTTGGCAATTTTACGCCCATTGCCGTGGTTGAGGCTGCCGGCAATTCGCAGACTGAACAAGTCTATACGTATGAAGACACTCAGCTTGAGGATGGTACGATGTATTATCGCCTCAAAATTGTGGACGAAGACGGTTCTTTTTCGTATTCTTCCATCCGTAGCATTCCGGTGTGCAAAAATGGCCGGATAACCATCAGTCCAAATCCTACTCAGGGCAATGTTTTCATTACGGGCTTAGATGTGAGTAGCTCTACCCTGGAGTTGACGGATGCTCAGGGCCGTACCTGGCCTGTGCGCGTCAGCCATACCAATAATGGTCTTGTGTTAGACTTGGCAAAATTGCCCGTAGGCGTTTATCTGCTTCAGCTTGACAATGATTGGACTGAGAGGATTGTTAAGCAGTAGGTGCAAATTCTGATACTGACAAAAAAGTAAAACAGCCATGCCCGCAAAAACCATCCTCATCACCGGCGGCCGTGGTTTGGTCGGGCGGCATTTGGCGGAAGCCTTGGAGACCGGGGGGTATAGGGTTGCCGTGCTTACGCGCAGCCTGGCCCCCGGCCGGCGGGAGGAGCGGGCGGGGCGCTTCTTTTATGGCTGGACTCATGAGCAGATGCCTGAAGAAGCCGTTTTGGAGGCCGATGCCATTGTCCATCTTGCGGGTGCCAACATTTTTGACAGGCGCTGGACGTCTGCCCGCAGGCAGCTCATCATAGACAGCCGCGTGAAGCCTTCCCTGCAGTTGGCGGATATTTTGCGGCGGCGGGGCAAAAAATTGGAGGCCTATGTGAGTGCTTCGGCAGTGGGGTATTACGGCATGATTACTTCGGAAGAAATCTTCACCGAAGAGCATCCTCCTGCCGATGATTTCACGGGGCTGACGGGGCGCCTTTGGGAGGAAGCGGCAGATGAGGTGGCCCGCCTCGGCATTCGCACGGTGAAACTGCGCACGGGTATAGCCCTTGCGCGAGAAGGGGGGGCTTTGCGCAAAATGCTGCCGGCTTTCAGGCTTGGCCTGGGGGCGCCTGTGGGCAGCGGGCGACAGTATTTTCCCTGGATCCATATACGGGATTTGACGGGCATGTACTTGCTGGCCTTAGAATCAGAGGGCCTGGAGGGAGCTTACAATGCTGCTGTGCAAAGCGATACCACTTCCCGATCATTTGGGGCTGTTTTGGCAAAAGTCTTGAGAAGGCCTTACTTTATGCCCGCCATTCCGGGGGGCTTGCTGCATCTGATACTTGGAGAGCGGGCAAAATTGCTGTTGGAAGGCTCGAGGGTGTCGGCTGAAAAAATAAAGAAAGCGGGTTTTGTTTTTGATTTTGAGGAGTTACCTTTGGCCGTGGAAGATCTGGTGCGGGTGTAACTATTCTCGCTTTTTGTGTTTTGATAAAAAGAGCGCTTGTCGTGCTGCGCTTTTTAGTTGTATTATTTTGAGGTCTAAATGTGATTCTATGAAAAATTGTTTTGCACTGTGTTTTTTCTTTTTGATGGTTCCGTGTTTTGTGTGGGCACAGCAATCTGGAGAAGTGGATTTTGTAAAGCCCGATTACAAAAAAATCAAAAAGGAGATTAAGAAAAAAGACTCTGAGTTTTTTTACCCTTCTTTGATGAAGCGATACCGGGAAGGGGATTCGACTATGACTTTGGAGGAGAGGCGCCATTTGTATTACGGCTTCAGGTATCAGGAGAATTACAACCCTTATGGGGGAGTGGAAAAGTTGATCCTCGATTCTTTGTATTCCAAAGACAGCTTGACTGTGGCGGAAATCGAAGAAGCCCGTTTGTTGATAGATACCTTGCTGGATGAGGACCCTTTTAATTTTGATGTTTTATATGCTGATTTGCATGTTTCAGAATTGGCCGGTGATAAGGAGCGATATGAGCAGGCGAGGGCTCGTATTTTTATGATTTTTGATGCTATTTTCAGCAGTGGTGACGGGCTTTCCAAAGAGACTGCTCTTTACGTGCTTTTTATCAGCCATGAGTATGAGGCTTTATATGTTGCGGGATTGGAATTTGGCGGCAGCCAGAGCTTATTGGATATGCGTTATGATTATCTGGAAGTTGCAGAGAACCCTTATGGCATTGAGGGCATTTATTTTGACATCAGTCCTTCTCTGGAAAAAATGGAGGAGTTGTTTCGAGGGAAATGAGGGGGCTTTTAGAAGAGACGAGTCCTAAAAGTATCATGCCTATGGCTATGGGGAGCAGGGCTGAAAAGCCGAAGATGAGTTCGTAATAATAGGGCAAAAAGCCGAGATTGGCCCAGAAGAGTGTACCCTGGAGGAAGAGCAGAATCTCCATAGAGACGAAAGCGATGACAAAAAGTTGAACGCCGCGGCGGGTGAGCGTGCGTTCTGCGGGTATCATTTGGCGAAAGCCTGCATAACTCAAAATGAAAGAGGTGAGGACGCCCAATAAAATCAGATGAATAAATCCTATCACATAGTTGCGCACCGTGTAGGCGATGACAGCCACGTGGGGTATGACGACGACGGTTTGGATGAGAATTTTGAGAATGTAGGAGGTCAGCGCTACGGATAGCAGCCGGCGGCTTTGTGGAGAGAGCAGGGCTTTGATCTGCGGTATGACAGGGCGCAGTGCTTTGAGCAGGAAGTACAGAGCTGCCAATTGGAGCAGTACGCCGAGGCTGTTGATCCAGAAGATGAAGGAAACGGGGGTTGTCCAGGTGACGGCGAGGGCGTAGGTCAGGAAGCAGGAGATGAGGAGGAGCTGCCAGTATCTGCGGAGGTCATTTGGCGAAAGCCGGATGTGCTGCATTTCTGCCAATTTGAAAAACAAGCCCGGAATGGCAAAGAGGAACCAGCCATTGAACTGGAAGTGCAGGAAAAACTGAATGCTCATGTAGTAGATGGGGTGGCCGTGTAACTTCAGGATGTTGATTACCGGCAAGGCCCATAGAGCCAGAGTGGAAAAGAGATAGAACAAGAGGGCGCTGCGTATGAATAGCTTAGAGACCGAGGCTTTGCCTTTGGGCAAATCGCGCCAAAAATGCCAAACGAAGGCGTAAGACCAAAGCAGGAAAAAGGTCGAAAAGCCGATGGAAAAGGGCCCGTAGTTTTGTAACAAAAAGGCTATGAACATCCCCCAGAGCGAGAAGAGGGCGCCGTAAAAAATGCGTTTGTAGCTCTTTTTTTGGCGTTTGTCTTCGGGCAGTAAGGTGTTTTGCAACAATAGGGAAAGCCCGAGAAATCCCCATCCGAGGATGGCCAGGTGTGAGTGTGCGTGGAGGAAATGGGAGTATTCCAGCCAGGGTAATTCCATGACAAAAGCCAGGCGCAGGATGGCGCCTACGGTGGCAATGAGCAAGAGGTTGAACAGGGGCCATTTGAAGCGCATGGCTCTTTTTTTGTAAAGTAAGGGGGCATGGCGCCCCCTTTTTTGTGTTGGCACTATTCTTTAGCGTCGTTGAAAAACATAAACTCCAGTACAGAGCGGGCTTCCTCATCGCTGAGGTTTTGGTTGGGCATGCGCACCAGGCACTCCTTCAGTAGTTCCTGAGCCGTGGGGTCGTTGGCGAGCATGGCGTCGGGATCAACGATCATGTTCATGATCCAGACGGGGTCGCGCTGCTTAGTGATGCCTTTCCAGCCCGGTCCTACGACGCGTTGGTCGGTGAGTTTGTGACAGGCAGAGCATTTGAGTTCGTAAATGCTTTTGCCTTTTTCGATCATGGCTTCATCGAGGGGGTCGTTGAGTTGAACCTCCTTGATGCGGCCCGTGTAGGCTTCCTGGGGCTTTTCATCTTCGACCATGCTTTGGGGCTCTTCAGAGGAGCTGTCATCGCCGGCAGTTTCATCTGCCCCGCCGCAGCCATAAGTAAAAAGGGCTGCGAGAAAGAGAAAGAGAGTGATTTTTTTCATAACAAAAAAATTGTTTAGTGAATCAATGCACCTTTAGGTAAAAGGTTTTGCAAAAAACGGGAATTCGTAAAGGGTGAAATATGATAAAAATCATGTGCCCGGTTGATTAGCATCATGTTTTGTTGTTCCACAGGCTCCGATCATTGCAGTGATTTTTCGCGCGTAAGTTATTGCGAATTTAGTAAACCCTTACTTTAAAATTGAAAGACACATGAAAAATCTCTTTTTCAAAGGCTTTTTGCTTCTGCCCCTGTTTGCAGTGGGGCTTTTTCTCACAGGCTGCGGAAACAGTCAAGGCGGCGATTCCGGTAAGACGACCGGAGGCGCCCTGGCTTCCAATGTAGCTGAGCAGGTTTATGTCGCTCCGGGTGAGTACGACGAATTTTACGCTTTCTTCTCCGGAGGTTTCAGCGGGCAGGTTACCGTACACGGATTGCCTTCCGGCCGCTTGTTTAAGACCATTCCGGTTTTCTCTGTAGATGCTGAGAAGGCTTATGGTTTTAATGAAGAGACCAAGCCGATGTTGATGACTTCTCATGGTTTTATTCCCTGGGATGACTCTCACCACCCCGAGCTTTCACAGACGAATGGCGAAACGGACGGGCGTTGGCTGTTTATCAATGCCAACAACACGCCTCGCGTTGCCCGCATTGATCTGAGCGAGTTTGAGACTGTGGAGATCATTGAAATTCCGAACAGCGGCGGTAACCACAGTTCGCCTTTTACGACTATGAATACGGAGTATGTGGTGGCCGGCACGCGTTTTGGCGTTCCCTATCCTCAGCAGGATGTGGCTATCAATGAGTATGCCGATAAGTTTAAGGCCACGCTTTCCTTCATCAAAGTGGACCCCGAGACCGGAAAGATGAGCATTGCCTTCCAGGTCTTGCTGCCTGCCTTCGACTTTGACCTGGCCCACTCGGGTAAAGGCGACTCTCACGGCTGGATGTTCTTCTCCAGCTACAATACCGAAGAAAAACACACCTTGCTGGAGGTTGAAGCCTCGCAAAACGACAAGGACTACATCGCTGCCATCAACTGGAAGAAGGCCGAGGAGTATGTGAAGCAGGGTAAGTTTCACGAAGTATCTGCCCGCTATGCTCACAACTTTTACGACGAAGAGACACAACAGGCTACCTCGGAGATGCTGAACACGGTGAAAGTGCTCATTCCGGAAGAGTGCCCGGGTCTGGTGTATTTCCTGCCGACGCCGAAATCTCCTCACGGTGTGGATGTTGACCCCACGGGTGAATACATCGTAGGTAATGGTAAGCTTTCTGCCAACCTGACGGTACACTCCTTCTCCAAGATGCTGAAGGCCATTGAGAACAAGGCTTTTGAGACGACCATTGACGGCGTTCCCGTTTTGAAGTTTGAGGAAGTCGTTGCCGGCACGGTTAAGGATGCAGGCTTAGGCCCGCTTCACACGGAGTTTGACGGCAAGGGGTACGCCTACACTTCTTTCTTCATCTCTTCAGAAGTGGTGAAGTGGAAATTGGGCACCTGGGAAGTAGCTGATCGCGCTCCGACCTATTACTCCATCGGTCACCTGATGATTCCGGGTGGAGACAGCCACAAGCCCCAGGGCAAATACCTCGTGGCTATGAACAAGATCACGAAAGACCGCTATTTGCCCACGGGCCCCGAGCTTTGCCATTCTGCCCAGTTGTATGACATCTCCGGCGACAAGATGAAGCTGCTGCTGGATTTCCCGACCATGGGCGAGCCTCACTATGCCCAGGGCATCTCAGCAGATCGCATTATTCCGCGCCAGAAGAAGTTTTACAAGTTGGAAGAAAACAAGCACCCCCACCGCACCATGGGTGAAAAAGATGCCAGAGTGGAGCGCAATGGCAAGGAAGTACACGTTTATATGACCACCATCCGGAGCCACTTTGCACCTGACAACATCGAAGGCATCAAGGTGGGCGATAAGGTTTATTTCCACGTGACGAACCTGGAGCAAGACTGGGATGTACCTCACGGCTTCGCCATTTTGGGGGCCCGCACTTCCGAATTGCTCGTCATGCCGGGTCAGACAGAGACTTTGGTTTGGGAGCCGAAGGCCGAGGGCGTTTATCCCTTCTACTGTACAGACTTCTGTTCTGCCCTTCACCAGGAGATGCAGGGATATGTACGGGTGTCGGGCAGCAATGCCAATACGCCGCTCAAGTGGAGCCTCGGCTCTAACGAAGAAGAGTAAAACCAAAACCAACTCGGGGCATGAGGCCCGCGGGCCTCATGCCTCCCTTTAATCATTAGAAAAACAGCTCCAATGAAACGCTTGCCCCAAGTACTCATGGCGGCCAGCGGGCTTTTGCTCCTGACCTTGTTTGTATGGCCTATGTGGTCTATCACTTTGCTTGCGCCACAGTATCCGCAGGGTGTAAAGATGTTTATCTACATCAACAAGATAGGTGGCGATACGCCCAACTCTCTGCAAAACATCAACATCCTGAACCACTATGTCGGTATGGAACTTATTAAGCCGGAGTCTATTCCCGAGCTTACGTACTTTCCCTACATCGTAGTCGGCATGGCTGTTTTGGCATTTGTCTTTGCCTTCATTGGCAACAAAAAACTCTTTTTGCTTTGGGCTTTGCTGATGACGCTGTTGGCGCTTGTCGGTATTTACGACTTTTATTTGTGGGAGTATCATTATGGCCATAATTTGGACCCCCATGCTCCCATTCAAATTCCCGGAGCATCCTATCAGCCGCCCTTGTTGGGCACGAAAGTCATTTTGAACTTTACGGCCATATCCCTGCCGGCTGTGGGGGGGTATTTGGCCGGGGCAGCTATCTTGTTGAGCTATTTGGCCTGGTGGTTAAAGAAAAAAGTCAAAGGATGAAGGTGAAGAGCATTCTGATGGCATTGTTGGCCCTGTCGGGGCTGCTGGGGCTGGGCGCCTGTGGCGGGCCCAAGGCAGAGCCCATTGATTATGGCGAAGACATGTGCGACTTCTGCCAAATGACAATCATGGATCGCCAACACGCGGCAGAGGCCGTTACGCAGAAGGGGCGGGTTTATAAATTCGATGCCATTGAATGCATGGTGGATTACGTGTTGGAGCACGAAAGCGACACGCCCTTCGGCATCTTGTTGGTAGCTGACTACGCCCGGCCCGGTGAGATGATTGATGCGCAAACGGCCACTTATCTCATCAGCCCGAATTTGCCCAGCCCGATGGGCGCTTTTCTCTCCGGCTTTGGAAGTCGGGCAGAGGCTGAAAAAGTTCAGGCGGAAAAAGGCGGTGAATTGTTCGATTGGGAAGCGCTTAAAGGTAAGCGCAGCAAGCGCTGACAAAAACTTCATGTCAGCGGTATTTGCAAAGTACGCAGGCATCAGGCCCTATGTGGCAACGACAGCCTGGCTAAAAGCTTTTAGAAACTAAAAAACCTCAACCATGAAATGGATAACCTCAATGGCAATGTTTCTTCTCTTTGGCAGTTTCTTTTTCCTGGGCAGTTGCCAGCAAAACCAGGAACAAAGCGCTGCAGCAGATGATTCTTCAACTGCTCAAAGTGTAGAGACCAAAGGCCAGTCGGCCGTGCAGGACCCCGATTCCAAACCCAACATTCTACAAATTGCTCAGGGCTCCAAAGACCATACGACTTTAGTAGCAGCCGTACAGGCCGCCGGGCTCGAAGACGTATTGGTCAATGCAGGCCCTCTGACTGTTTTTGCTCCAAACAATGAGGCTTTCGCCAAATTGCCGGAAGGCACTTTGGAGACGCTGACCAAGCCGGAAAACAAAGCCACCCTGGCCCGCATCATCAAATACCACGCCTCTCCGGGCAAGTACACCACGGATATGCTGAAAGACGGCATGCGCCTCTTCCAGGCCAGCGGCCACTACGTAAAAGTTGAGCGCAAAGACGATGGCGTCTATGTAGATGGCGCCAAAATCCTCGGCACCGTCGAGGCATCCAACGGCATCGTACATGTAGTGGATAAGGTGATGTTGCCTCCGGAAGAATAATTGCTTTTATCGAGCGTAGAAAGCGGGAGCCCGCGCCTCCCGCTTTCTCTTTCTTCGTATCTTGCGCACCAGATGAAAACCCTGCACATAGCACTAAGCGCCCTTTTGCCTCTCTTTGCACTGTTTGCGGAAGCGAACGCCAAAACCATAGTGGTCTGTGCAGACTGCAATTATTGCATGCCGGGCGATGCCATAGCCGTGGCAGAAGCCGGCGATACCATTCTTATCAAACCCGGCACCTATTACGAGACCAACATCGAAGTTGACAAGGCGCTGACCATCATAGGCGAAAATTTTCCGGTCATAGACGGGCAGATGCTGGACCACATCATCACGGTTACAGCGGACAGCGTGAGCATCCGGGGGCTGCAGGTCCAAAATGTGGGGCTGAGCTTTATCGAAGACAGAGCTGCCATAAGAATCGAAAAGGCCCGCCATTTCAAAATCATTGACAACAAAGTTTTCAATGCCTTTTTTGCCATCTATGCCGCAAACTCCACGCATGGCATCATCAAAGGCAACGAAGTACGTGGCGAAGCTGTGGAAGAAATGACCTCCGGCAACGCCATCCATGCCTGGTATTGCACCCATCTCGACATTGAAGACAACGAGCTGTATGGCCATCGCGACGGAATTTACCTGGAATTTGTACACCATAGTCGCATCTTCGGAAACAAAAGCCACAACAACCTGCGCTACGGCCTGCACTTCATGTTTTCCAATGACGATCAGTATTACGACAATGTCTTTCGCAACAACGGTGCCGGCGTGGCCGTGATGTTTTCCAAGCGCATCCTCATGCACGACAACCTCTTTATCAACAACTGGGGGCGCTCTTCCTACGGCCTGCTGCTCAAAGAGATCAATGATGCAGAGATCTTTCACAACATCTTTGACACCAATACCCTCGGTATTTTCATCGAAGGCTCCAACCGCATCACCTATCGCGAAAACGATTTCCTGCGCAATGGCTGGGCCATCAAAATGCACGGCGGTTGCACAGACAACCATTTTACCCACAACAACTTCCTGCAAAATACCTTCGACATAGCCGCCGAAGCCCGGGGCGTGGACAATTCCTACGACGAAAACCACTGGTCGGAATACACGGGCTACGACCTCGATAAAGACGGCTTGGGCGATGTGCCTTTCAGGCCGGTGAAGTTGTTTTCCTATCTGGTCAATCAAACCCCTGAGTCCATCGTCTTGCTGCGCAGCCCTTTCGTGGGTCTGCTCAACTTTTCTGAAAAAGCCAGCCCGATATTCACCCCTACGGACCTGATGGACCACACACCCCTTATGAAACCCTTTTCCCGGGACCAAAAAATCCAATGAACCCATGATTGAGATAGAGCAACTATACAAGCGATTTGGCAAAAACGAGGTGTTGAAAGACCTTTCTCTGGCCTTTCGGCAAAAAGGGACCATCTCGGCCATACTCGGCCCCAACGGCTCGGGTAAAACCACGCTCATCAAGAGCATCCTCGGCATGGTGCTGCCGACGCGGGGGCTTATCCGGGCCTTTGGCGAGGACATCCGAGGGCGCTGGGCGTATCGCGACAAAATCAGCTACCTGCCGCAAATCGCCCGCTTTCCCGAAAACCTCAGAGCCACAGAGCTGTTTGATATGGTCAAAGACCTGCGCCGGCGCGATGCCCGCGACAAGGCGCTGATTGAGCTCTTCGAACTGGAGGAACACCTGCAAAAACCCCTGGCTTACCTCTCGGGCGGCACGCGCCAAAAGGTCAATCTCGTGCTGACTTTCATGTACGACAATCCCGTCTATATCCTCGATGAGCCCACAGCGGGTTTGGACCCGCTTTCCATCATACGCCTTAAGCAATTGATTCGCCATGAAAAGGAGGCTGGCAAAATCGTTTTGCTCACTACGCACATCATGAGCCTGGTGGAAGACATCGCCGACGAAGTGGTCTTTCTGCTCGACGGGCACATCCACTACCGAGGCAGCATCCCCCAGCTCAAGGCCGACTATCAGGCCCCCGATGTGGAGCAGGCCATTGCCCGCCTCCTCGCCGGAGAAGAAACCACAGAAAAGGCTTTCACTTTAAATCCCTCTTGAGCAGATGAATAAGATTCTGAAATACAGCCTCTACGACCTGGTGCGCAGCCGGTGGATGTTTTTCTACTTCGGCTTTTTTCTCCTCTTCACCCTGGGGCTCTTTTGGCTCAGCCCCGACATCTCCAAGGTGGCCATCAGCATGATGAACATCATTTTGATTCTCGTGCCGCTGATTGCGACCATGTTTGGCCTGATGTACTTTTACAATTCGCGGGAGTTTACGGAGCTGCTGCTGGCCCAGCCGATTCCGCGTCAGCACATTTTCCTCGGGCAGTATCTCGGCGTGGCCGGCTCTCTCTCGCTCAGTTTTTTGCTGGGCATGGGCGTCCCCTTCCTCCTCTATGGCCTGACGGCCTCTTCGGATATAGGCCTTTTCCTGACGCTGCTCGTTTCCGGCGTTTTGTTGTCTTTCATCTTTTCGGGCATCTCCTTTTACATCGCCCTGAAGAACGACAACCGCATTCGCGGCTTCGGCCTCGCCATCCTGGTCTGGCTGCTGCTGGCCGTGGCTTATGACGGCTTCCTGCTCCTCGGCCTGGCGCATTTTAGCGATTATCCCTTAGAGAAATACGCCCTGGGCGCATCGCTCTTCAACCCCATAGACCTTTCGCGCATCCTCATCCTCCTGAAACTCGACATCGCTGCCCTGATGGGTTTTACCGGCGCGGTATTCAAGAAATTCCTGGGCAGCAACCTGGGCATGATCATCTCTCTGATCGTTTTGCTGTTTTGGGTGCTGCTCCCGCTCTGGAGCATTAGAAGGGCCTCTTTGAGGAAGGATTTTTGATTGGGGGTTTAGTGTTTAGTGTTTAGCGTTGAGCGTTTAGTGTTTAGCGTTAAAGTACGTAGGGGCAGACCTGCGTGTCTGCCCTGTTTAGTATTTAGGTCGTACCCGCCCCAACGCGATGCGAAGCGAGCGTAAAATCACATTAGAGACCGCAAGGGCTCCACATTAGAGCGCTTGCGCTCCACATTAGACGCGTTAGCGTCCACATTAGACGCGAAGCGTCCACATTAGCGCCGCAGGCGCCACATTAGGCGCAAAGCGCCCACATTAGCCCCAAAGGCCCTATCTTCCCCCCATGAAAATCCTCCTCCTAAGCCCGCATTTTCACCCTTCGAACGACCCCCGTTCGAACCGCTGGAGCGCTTTGGCTGCCGAGTGGGTGCGCATGGGGCATGAGGTGCGCGTATTGACGGCGCGGTATGGCGACAGAGCTGCACGGGAAGTGTGGGAAGGCGTTTTCATTTGCCGAAAGGCATATAAGAATGTGCAAGATATGTTGGTGCGGCCCGGGCAGCGGGAGCGGGCTGTGGGGAGTGGGCGTTTTCGCTTGTTTTACTATTTGAACAAACACCTTTGGCGGCCGCTGCACTGGCCCGACAGCTCGGCTTTGTGGTATCTGCCTGCGAGGCGGGAGGCTTTGAAGATGGCGGCCTCCTGGCGCCCTGATGCTTTGGTCTCGGTGGCCTTGCCGATGACGGCTCATGCCGTGGCTTTGGCGGTGAAGCGGGCCCATCCGGACTTGTTTTGGCTGGCTGATTGGGGCGACCCCTTTTCTCTGCAGCGGCTTTGTCCGCCCAACAACCGGCGCTTGTATGGAGGCTTGAATCGCCGTCTGGAGCGGGCTGTTTTCAGCCAGGCTGATGCCCATGTTTTCACCACGGAAGCTACGCGGGCTGCTTACAGAGCGCTGTATCCGGAGGCTTTCGTCAAATGTCATGTGGCGCCGCCGGTGTTGAGTTTGCCTGCGCGCGCCCCCGGCCCCTTGAGGGGAGCCCTTCGACTTCGCTCAGGAAGCGCCCGCCCGCCTTTTGCCCGGGCTGCCGGGCGGGTTTTGCGGCTGGCTTATTTTGGGACTTTTACGCCTCGTTTGCGGGAGCCGGAGCCCATGTTGCGTTTGCTGGATGCCTGGCGGAAGGAGTCGGGTCGGGCTGTGGAATTGCATCTTTACGGGCGTTTGCCGGAGCCTTTTCATCCTTTGTTGAAGCGGTATGATTTTGTGCGGCATCACGGACTGCTGCCCCGCGAGCGGGTGTGGGAGGAGATGAGCAAGGCGGATGTGCTGGTGAGTGTGGGGAATCGCTCCGCGCTGCAATTGCCCGGGAAGAGCGTGGAGTATCTCGCTTCGGGTCTGCCGGTTTTGCATTTTCAGGAGGTGGAGGAAGACCCCGTTTGCGAGTTGTTTGCCGGCCTGGGGCAATTCTGTGCAGTGCCTGTGTGGGAGGATGGGTTGTCTGCTCGGGGGGGAGGACAAATGGATACCTTTCTCAAGGCGCTGCCGGAGGCCATGAGTCATCAAACTGCTGTTCTGCCGGAAGAGCGGCTAAGGCCTTATCTGCCCGAGTTTATAGCGGCTTTTTACGCAGATTTATTGAAACCATAGCGGGAGGCGTTTGGCCTCCCGTTGGTGTCTCAGAAGGGCAGGTCTTCCAGTGAGTCTTGCTCGGGCGGAGCATCTTCGTAGGAGGGGAAGTCTGCATCTGCGATGGGAGGTTCTTCTCCTTTTTGGGCTTTTTCTAAGCGCCAGGCATTGAGGTTGGTGAAGAATTTGTCGTTCCACTCACGGCCGCGCAGGTCGAAGTGTACCAGGATTTCGTCGTTGAGCTCGAAGGGGTCTATGAGCGAGCAGCGATCCTGGGTCAGTTGGAATTTGAGGTACTGGGGGTAGTTGCCGTCTTCTACGAGGAGGACGAACTCCCGGGCACGGAAAGTTTCCGTTTTTTGTTCGGTGTCGAATTTGCGGTAGAGTTTTCCTTTGATTTCGAAAGACATAAGGTTGTAGTTTTTGCGCGCGAAACACTTCCGTGTACTCGAATGAGCGTACAAAGGTACAAAATAGAACGCATTACCAAGTCCTTTGTGTAGCCGGTGCTGCACAAAAAATCTATTTTTTAGAGCCAGGGCAGCCTTTTTGGGGGCTGCGGTTGTCGGGGTCGGTTTACACTTTTGCGTTTTCCTGTTGGAGCTTATAGATGTCGGTAGCCTGCTCACAGAGGATGGCTTTGTTGCCTCGCAGCGCGATGGGCGCTTTGATGAGTTCGGGATTGTTTTGGATGACTTTGATCCAGCATTCTTCGCTGAAGTCACAGCCGCGGATGTGCTCCTGGTAGTAGGGATCGGCTTTGTTGAGCAATTGCTTGGGGTGGATGTCGAGGGCGGCAATGATCTGCTGCCAACTGGTACTGGTCGAGGGGGCCTGTTCGAAGGTAAAAGTACGCACGGGTACGCCCATGCCTTTAGCGAGGGCGATGACCTTTTTGTGTGCAGATGCGCGGGGATTGTAGTAAATCAAAATTTCGCGTTCGTGAGTTTTCATGGTGAATGGATTTTGATGATGAAAAAAGCGATGAAGTCAATCAAATGCTTATCGGCCCTGCCGGCGGTAAAAATTGCCGGTCAAGCCGTATAATCTTTGGGTTTATGCGTGTATTTTCGATGATTATCAGCAAGAAATCATCCCGTGCCCGTAAATATAAGCAATTTTTGGGGAAGAAAGTTGATGGAGGCAGTGGAATTGGTGGAAGCGGCGGAATTGGGGAAATTGGAGGGGGCGGTTGTCGGTTAAAGCGGTTGAAGCGGGGAAATCGGTTGAATCGGAGAAATCGGAGGGATTGGTTTATCGTGTATCGTGTATCGTTGAGCGTTTAGTGTTTAGTTGGGCGGGCTTTAGCCCGTCAATCAGTACCGCGTGCTTTAGCGCGCGCACGATACGGCTTGGCGGAATCGGTGAAATCGGAGGAGGCGGCGTAATGAACGTAACGAACGTGATGCACGTGATGAACGTGATGCCTCTCTCCGATCCCCGAGCTGGAGCGGAAGCGGAAGATCGGGGAGCGGATCGAACGTGACGAACGTAACGAACGTGATGAACGTGATGAGCGTGATGAGCGTGATGAACGTAACGAACGTAATGAACGTAATGAACGTAACGAACGTGATGAGCGTGACGCGTAACAATCAGAGCCCAACCAGGCTCGAATACGGGGTCAAGGGCGTAGCAGTAAACTCACCACGGAGTTCACGGCGTTCACGGAGTGTTCACG
>JALVES010000290.1 GCA_027030635.1 Saprospiraceae bacterium
TTCAAGACCATCAGCCTGACCAACGTGCGCAAAGAGCGCTCGCGCAACAACAAGAAACCCAAACCCTGGGACATCTCCAACTTCAGCGCCACCTACGCCTATACGGAGACAGAGCATTCCGACCCGCTGATCCAAAGCGATAAAGAGCGCATCTACCGCGGAGCGCTGGATTACAACTACAGCCGCTCTTCCAAGTTCATCACGCCTTTCAAAAAGGTCTCCAAGAGCAAGCACCTGAAGCTCATTACGGGCTTCAACTTCAACCCTCTGCCCAACGCCTTCGGCTTCAGCACGCAGATGAACAGGCAAATTTCCGTGCGCCAATACCGCTTTACGGGCGACCCGCAGTACGCTACCTTCTACAACAAGCGCTGGAACTGGGATCGAAATTACAACCTCAACTGGGACCTGGCCAAGGGCATCAAGATGAACTTCAATGCCACGACCCTGGCCGTGGTAGATGAGCCCGAAGGCCTGATAGATACGCCGGAGAAAAAGGAAATCGTCCGTCAGAACATCCGGCAGTTGGGGCGCAACAAGTCGTACAACCATCAGTTTACCGTCTCCTACACGGCGCCCTTTAAGCTCATCCCGTTGTTAGACTGGATCAATGTGCGCGCCAACTATACAGCCGGCTACAACTGGAACGCCGCTTCTTTGACAGCGCTTTCACTGGGCAACGTCATTCAAAACAACCAGCAGCGCAGCATCAATGCCGATTTGAGCTTCGACAAGCTGTACAACAAATCAGCCTATCTCAAGCGCATCAATGCGCGCCAGCGCCCTGGCAGCTCGCGCAGCCGGAGTGGCCGCGGCAAAACGCCCAACCGCCCGGGAGCGCCTTCTCGTCCTGGGGCGCCCGACAAAGGCAAGAAAAAAGAGGTGGCCGGCTGGGAAAAGGCCTTCATACGCCCCTTGCTGCTGGTGCGCAAAGCCCGCCTTAGCTATACCGAAAACTTTGGCACCGTCATCCCCGGCTATCTGCCCGGTACGGAATTCCTCGGCCAGGCACCGGGCTTCAGCTCGCCGGGCTGGGCCTTCGTGGCCGGCTTACAGCCCAACCTCAATCCGGAAGATTACTACGGCCCCAACGACTGGCTCTACAACAACTGGAGTTGGATTTCCTACGACATCCTCCTCAACCAGCAGGTAACTCAGGATTACACCCAATCCTTAGATGCACGCCTGACTCTGGAGCCCATACCCGACTTCCGCATTGAGTTGTCGGCCACGCGCTCCTTCTCGGAATTCCAATCCGAAAACTTCCGGCGCGACACCATTCTCTTTGACGAGAACGACCCCGTACAGCAGGAATACCTGCACCTCAACAACCGCCAGGTAGGTTCCTTTACCACTTCCTACCTCGCCATACAGACGCTGTTCAACAACGACATCCAGGCGCTCTTCCAGCAATTCGAAGACAACCGCCTCATCGTCGCGCAGCGACTGGCCGGGCCGAATGCACCCCCCCATTCCGATTCGTTGATGGCCGCGCTGGGTTATCCACAGGGCTATGGCCGCACCCACCAAAGCGTCTTGCTGCCCTCTTTCATCGCCGCTTACACAGACCAAGACCCCGCGTCCATGCCGCTGGCCGAGGATTACACCTCCATCCTCTTCAAGACCATCCCGCGGCCCAACTGGGCTATACAGTACAACGGCTTGTCGAAAGTGCCTTTCTTCAAAGAGATCTTCGACAAATTCGACCTGCGCCACGGCTACAGCTCTACCATGACCGTCAACAGCTTCCAATCGGACCTGCTCTACGACGCCCAAAACCCGAAAAAGGTCGTAGCTGAAACCCAGGACTACATCACCCGCTTCGAGCTGCCGGCCCTCGTCATCTCCGAGCAGTTTACACCCCTGCTGGGCATCAGCATGGAGTTCAAAAACAACATGGCCTTCAACCTCGACTTCAAAAAATCCCGCAACCTCCAAATGAGCTTCGTGGACTTCAGCCTGAACGAAACCAAGGCCTCGGAATACACCATCGGCTTCCGCTGGCGGCTCAGCGATGTCAATCTGCCGGGCGCCAAGAAGAAGAAAAAGGGCAAAAAACCGGACAACAACAGTCCCTTCGGCAACATCCAGGGCGGTCGCCCGGGAGCCGGCGGCCCCAATGCCGGCAAACCCCGCGACCTGACGCTCAACTTCGACTTCTCCCTGCGCGATGACATCACCATCCGCTACCTGCTCGACCAGCCTGTGGAAGAACCCACGCGCGGAACCAATACCCTGAGCCTCAGCCCCTATGCCGAGTATCAACTCAACAAACAACTGGCCCTGCGCCTCTTCTTCGAATACCGGCACACGGAACCGAAAACCTCGCAATCCTACCCCATTACCAATGCTTCGGGAGGGGTGGTTGTTAGGTTTATTTTGAATTGAGAGTTTAGTGTTGAGCGTTGAGCGTTGAGCGTTGAGCGTTTAGGGTTTAGCGTTTAGGGTTTAGGGTTTAGCGTTTAGGGTTGGGATGATGTTTATTTGTTTTTTTATTGCCAATGGTTCATTAAGTTTTGAGATGGCAATACGCCTAGAGTTCAGCAAATATCCAATGCATCTTTTATTTTTTTCAAACTCAGGCTTGATCTCAAAGTTGCATAAAATAAATGACACCACCTGACAATTGAACCATCTTTAAAACCCGCGGAAACCCGCGTCATCTGCGTCATCCGCGTTCTATCAAGGCCTAAGTAGCCAATAGAACCTGCCTGCAGCAGGCAGGCGCGGACTTCGGCAAGCCTGCCTGCCGGTGCTCGGCAGCAGGCAGGCTCAGCCTAAAGATTTTCGCGGATTAAACCACAACATTAGACATTGGACATTAGACATTAGACACTAAACACTAAACACTAAACACTAAACGCCAAACTAAAAAACAACAAACCTTTCACAAACAACACTCCCCCCTAATCCCCATTGCAAAAAATACACCCCTTTCGGCAATTCTTGCACATTGATTTCTCCCCGGGGGGAATAGGTGATGGATTCGTGGCGGAGGCGGCCACAGAGGTCGAAGATGCGGAGGGTGGCCTGGCCATTCAGGGGGAGGTTTATTTGCCAGTGGAGGACATCCGTGGCGGGATTGGGGTTGATGGACAGTTGTGCATTGGAGAGTGCTTCCTGCACATTTACGGAGCCGTCTATGGCCAGGTCGGTTTGGAAGAGGCCGATGCCGCCGCGCAGGTTGCCTATGGCCAGTTCGAAATAGCCGTCGCCATCCAAATCAGCCAATGACGGGCGGATGCGGATGCCTTCTTTCGTCTGGCCGAAATTTTCGTATTGCAGGTTGAAAGTAGCTCCCGGCTCGTCCGTTACCTCTGTGTAGTACAACACCTTACCGCTTTCGCTGCCCGTAATGAGGCCGAAGCTGTTGCCAAAATCCAGCAGCCAGGGGGTACTGTTGCCCTGCACATCGCCCGGCATTTGAGTGGTGATGCCGCCGAGTACGGCCTCATCTGGCGTGGTTTCAAACAGCGGTGAAGCGGAAGTGCCCTTGTTTTCAAAGTAGTTGATGTTGCCGTTGCGCTCGCCCACCAAGAGGTCTAAAAGGCCATCTCGATTCAAGTCGCCAAAGAAGGGCGAGGCATTTTGGCCTACGTCTATATCCATCCACTTCAGTACGGGTTCGTCAAAATCGGCTGTCTGCCCGGGGCCGGCCAGGTTCTCAAAAAACATGAGGCGGCCGTCGCGGTCACCAAAGAGCAGGTCTTCATCGCCATCGTTGTCTATATCACCTGCGGTGGGGATGAGGTTCCAATACAAAAGCGGGTCGGCAGCGTACTGCGCAACGGAGAGATAATCTTCATCAACCACTTCAAAGGCAGGCTCCGAAGGCGTACCCGTGTTTTCCAACAAGAGCAGATGCGGCTCCGGATTGCCGAGGTCTGTATCGAAAACGCCATTGGCACCTATCAGGATATCCAACAGCCCATCTGCATTGTAATCCCAAAAGAGCGGGAAAGCGCCCGAGCCCACATCCAACATGCCATCCACAAGCCAGTCTTTTTGCTGCAACTCAAAGTGAGCCTCTGAGGGCATGCCTGTATTTTTGTAGTACCACAACACTTCTTTGTCGAGTGTAGCGCCTATCTGGTTGGAGGCTGCCACGAAATCGCCGAGGCCATCGCCATCTATGTCGAGATAAAAAGGCGCCGGGAAAACGGGGATGTCCACAGAAACATCGTAAGAGGGGAAGAGCGCGTCTTGTGCCGTCATAAAAGCAGCCTCGGGCGTGCCGTCGTTGTGCAGGAAGACCATGTGGGGATTTATGATATCGCCCAGCACCAGCTCTTTGTCGCCATCGGCATCGGCATCAAAAGTAACGAGCGTAGAGCCCGCATGGTGAAACTCCACCGGCGGGTTGTCGTCAAAGCCCTGTGAACACTCGTTGGGGTCGTCGCTCAGGCTCACTTCCTGCGAAAAAGCCGATTCGTAAAACTTCCCCCAACATAGGTCTGACACATGCAAGATGAGAGAGTCTGCTCCATAGCCCATTTGCCCGGACTGATTTTCAAAGTACTGCACATACACGCCGGAGAGGTCAAAAGACAGAATGTCCATATCGCCATCGCCGTCTATGTCATCCACAGCCGGCACGTCGCCGTCGGCCACCCAAAGTTGCGACCAGCCGCTGCCCTGTTGGAATGCGGGAATGGCGTTGTAGTTGTTCTGTGAAAAAGTAACCGGTTCAAAAGCCAGGCGGTTTTGCGCATCGTAATAGCCCCGATAGACCAGCATCCCTTTGATGGGCGTAGAGAGGTGTGTAAAGAGGTCAGGCACCCCATCGCCGTTGAAGTCGCGCAGGAGGGCAAAGTTTGTACAAGCCGGGAACAGTTTGGCGAAAGCCGGATCAAACTGAAAATCGGGTTCTTCATTGCTGCCCGTATTGATGAAGGTGAGATGCACATTGCCCGCACGGTCGAAGACGTAGAGGTCGGAGACTCCGTCGTTATTCAGATCGGCCCGCGAAGGTTGGGGTGCATTCAAGCCTCCGGCCAGGGGATTGGGCAGGAGCTGGCCGTTGAGCGTTACCGGAGCATAGAGGCGCTCAAAGGCCTGAGCGTGGAGTTTTTGGCTTTCGCCAAATGCCATGAGGAGCAGAAAAATCCGGGTAAGGAGCAGCGCTTTTTTTGTCATCTTAGTTTTTCTTTGTTTCTTGCAAGCAGATTTGCCTTCCGGCAAATGAAAAAATACAGTCAAAATTACACTTTAATGAGAGCAATTCGACTACTCGCGCTTCTTTTTTTCGCAGCAATCACCCCTTTTGTCGCAGGAACGGCACAGACTCCCGACAGCACACAGGCCGAAGAAATCATCTGGGAAGGTTTGGACCACTACAGTCTGAAATACGAAGACGGCCAATTGGTCTTTACCGACCCGCACGACATCACGGGCACGGCCCGCATCAGCATTGGCGGAGAGGCTGTTGAGCTCACCTTTGAGCACGGAAGGGCTGCGGTGGATTTTCCGGCTACGCCCGGCGGCGAGTTGTTCCTCATACAAACCGACGACGCCCAGCGCATCTATCACCTTTCGCAAAAGACGGGGCAGCCTGCGCGGCTGCGCTACATACCCATGTGGCTTTCGCTGCTGCCGCCGCTGATTGCCATAGCCTTGGCTTTGTTGTTCAGGGAGGTAGTCATCTCGCTTTTTGTGGGTGTCTGGACGGGCGCATTCATTGCCGGCGGACTGCGGTTGAGTGCGCCTCTGGCTTATTTGGAAAGCTTTTGGAAGAGCGTGGAGATTTACATCGTACAGGCGCTGAGCGACAGCGGGCATGTCTCCATTCTCGTCTTTTCGCTCTTGATTGGCGGCATGGTGGCGGTCATTTCGCGCAATGGCGGCATGGCGGGTGTGGTGGAAAAGCTCTCGCGCTATGCCCGCACGGAGAAGAGCGCGCAGTTTGTCACCTGGTTTCTGGGCGTGGCCATTTTCTTCGACGACTACGCCAACACCCTGATCGTGGGCAACACCATGCGGCCCGTTACCGACCGCTTCCGCATTTCGCGGGAGAAGCTCTCGTACATCGTAGATGCCACCGCTGCTCCGGTAGCTGCCGTGGCTTTCATTACCACCTGGATTGGGGCGGAACTGGGGTATATCGGCGATGGCATTGCGCTCCTCGAGGGTTTTCACGGAGGCTCGCCCTATTCCATTTTTTTAGAATCCCTGAAATATGCCTTTTATCCCATACTGACGCTTTTGTTCATGCTCATGCTCATTCGCAGCGGGCGCGAGTACGGCCCCATGCTCAAGGCCGAGCGCCGCGCCCGTCAGACCGGAGCCGTAGTGGCCGGCACAGCTGAAGACAGCACGGAAGACCTCGAAGACCTCAGCCCGGTAAAGGGCATCAAACACCACTGGCGCAATGCTTTGATTCCCGTTTTGGGCGTCATTTTCATCACCCTCTACGGGCTGCTGGTAACCGGCTTTGAGAGCACTTATGCGCAGGTCGCCGACACGGCCAAAGACATGCGCTGGGGCAGCATCTGGGCAGCTCTCGGCAATGAGGGTTTCCTGCTCAAGCTGGGCACCATCATAGGCAATTCGGATTCTTATGTAGCCCTGCTGTGGGCTTCGTCCACCGGCGTGCTGCTGGCCCTGCTGCTTACGCTCGGCGGCCGCATCATGAAGCTCGGCCAATCCATCAGCACCCTGCTGACAGGCTTCAAGACCATGCTCCCCGCTCTCATCATCCTGACCCTGGCCTGGGCTCTGGCCGGCACCACCCACGATTTGCATACGGCGGAGTTTCTCTCTTCGGCTCTGGCCAATGCGCTCAACCCCTATTTGCTGCCGGCTGTGATTTTCATTTTGGCGGCCGTCATCTCCTTCTCCACCGGCTCGAGCTGGAGCACCATGGCCATCCTCTACCCCATTGCCATACCCACCACCTGGGCCGTTTGCCAGACCCAGGGCGTAAATCCCGACTTGTCGCTGGAGATTCTGTACAACGTCATCGCCTCCGTCCTCGGAGCCTCCGTCCTCGGCGACCACTGCTCCCCCATTTCGGACACCACCATCCTCAGCTCCCTCGCCTCGCACTGCCCCCACATCGAGCACGTGCGCACCCAACTGCCCTATGCCCTGACCGTAGGCGCCGTGAGCATCGTCGCCGCCACCCTGGCCATCCTGCTCGGAGGCCACTGGGGCATCAGTGCCCTGATCGGCCTGGCGGCAACCGTATTGCTGTGGGGAGTGATTTGGAAGGTGGGGAAGGAGATTTGAAGTTTAGAGTTTAGAGTTTAGAGTTTACCGTTTACTGTTTACCGTTTACCGTTTAGGGTTTAGCGTAGCGGATAACGGGAAACGACCTCTGCGTGAACACTCCGTGGGCGCCGTGAACTCCGTGGTGAGTTTACAGCTATGTCCTTGAGTCCGTATCCAAGAATGGCCGGCCTCAATTGTCAAGCCCGTCACGTCTGGCACGATAGTCACGTTCATTACGTCCACAGATTACACAGACTGACACAGATTTTTGACAAGGCTGGAGCAGACACACAGGCATTGCCCTGAGCGAAGTAGAAGGACCGCTAAGTTTATGTCCTTTCAATATCCTAAAAGCATCGAAAATCCAAGTTCTAAGCCCAAGCGGATATTTCTGGTAGGGAGCCTGGAATCTGGCAGCCCCAAATCAACGCCTACTACCCCCCTCCAACGTGCATCTGTCCAATACGGATAGGCTTGTCCATCATAATATAATTTGGCATTTTTGTTCTCAGCATCTGTAAAATCATAACTGCCGCTTAGCCCCAGATGCAACTTCCAATTTTCGCTACGTGAGATAAAATTCCAGCCTAAACCAAAAACCGCCCCAAAAGTCCATTTTCGATACAACCAATCAATCTCTAAGTCCGAGATCAACTCCCGGTCTGCTCCCTTATAGACCCTATTCCTGTTATTTCTTGAAATCACCGTTTGATAATCCCATACAGAGTCATTTATGAATGATACATCCTCGTAATTCAGCAAATAAGAAACCTGCACTCCACCTTTGACATACCATTGAAATCTGGATGAAGCATTTAGTAAAAAAACATACTGAAGAGGCATGCTGATATAGGCCCACTGGCCTTTGTAGGTATAATCCTCAAGTCCGTCCAGCCCAAGGCAATCAATGCCATCACAAATTTTAAACTTCTGACGCTGCCAATTGTATTCGGGTTGAACAGAGACTCCCATGTTTTCTCTAAAATAATAAATAAAAACTGCACCTATAGCAAAACCGTCGGGTTCGCTTAAATTTGAAGATTCCACTCGCAAATAATGATGATTAGGATCAAAATCATGCGGATTATAAGACCAAAAAGTATGCTCTCTGGCAAAAATCCCCCATTCCCATTCCTGTGCATAGCTATGGGAAATGCTCAATATTAAGAACAAAAAGAACAAAGAACGGAAAAAATTTTTCACTTGAATCATGACCTTAGTTTTAAAGATACAAAGAGCTGACCTCCGGCAAAGCCATCGGTCAGCGCTTTACAACTAACCTGCCCATTCATATAACCATTAGACATTACCGTTACGCATGGGTAACCATCTGCACTTTCATAAGTCCAACCAGAAGGAACAGTCCAGTTGAATATATTTCCATCACAATAATCAGACACACAATACGTCACCGGACTCACACAGCAGGTTTGCATTTCTGTGGGGCCACTTATAGAGGGCGGGCAAATAGCATTAATCAATACCTCTTTTTCTTTAGAGTATTGCACTATTCCACTAGCGTTTTCATAAACTAAAGCGACTTTAACTTTTGCTGTAACAGGCTCATCCTGCTCTCCCCATGTGATAGTAGCATTGCCAAACCATGGAGCATTAGGTACAGCGTAAGGATTGCTTGAGGACCCATTAATATTTCCGGCAGGAGTACCATCAGGATTAAGAGCAGTTACATACCATCTCGTCTCTACATATACCTCACCAGGAGCAGGAGCACCTACAACTGAGTAGGAAAACTGTGCAGGAATACCTACTTCAGCTTCACTTGGGCCCGCTATGGCAATAGAGAACTGCCCACTAAGAGATAAGGGGAAAAGCAACATCATCCAAGCAAATACAAGGAAGGAAGGAAGGAAGGAAGGAAGGAATAGTTTTTCATGGCTCAACTGTTTAGGACTAACAATACCCTACCTCCTGACTTTATAGCAAAGTACAGGTATAAGGAAGGCTTAAAATCGAATATTCGTAATTGAGCGATGCGGTAAAGGCCCTTTCAGAGCCTTTTTATTTTACCGAAGTGAGCGTAAAAACTCTTGCATTTGCAAAGATAGGGCATGTTTTAATAAAAAGCAAGAGTTTTAGTAAAAAAAATTATCTTTGTCCCTAAAAAACCACCCATCATGGCCATCATCATCACCGAAGAATGCATCAACTGCGGCGCTTGTGAGCCCGAATGCCCCAACAATGCCATCTACGAGGGCGCCATGGCCTGGCGCATGGCAGAAGGCACGGCGCTGACCGGGCTCATCGTCACCGAAAGCGGCCTGGAGCTGGATGCCGATGCCGAGCAGGAGCCCATCTCCGAAGAATTCTTCTACATCGTACCCGACAAATGTACCGAATGCAAGGGATTCCACGACGAGCCCCAATGCGCCCTCGTCTGCCCGGTGGACTGCTGCGTG
>JALVES010000291.1 GCA_027030635.1 Saprospiraceae bacterium
TTTTAATGGCATGGCAAGTACATTTTGCCATGAGCCATAGCAATTATTCGTTCACAGAGTTTTTGGTGTTACAAGCCCATTGGAAGGGGGCCGGGCAGATTGTAGGAGACGTGCTTAAAACATCTTTGTCACAAATGTACGGGATTAAGGAATGCGTGTCAAGGGGGAAGGAATGTTTTTTGTTGGGCAAAAGCATATTTGTCGCCCGCTTTACATTTTGTATTGTTTTGGGTTTGGTGTTTGGTGTTGGGCGTTTAGCGTTGGCTTAATGTTTAGTGATTTCGCCTGACAAACGTAAATAGCTTAGCTCAAGACAAAAAATCCGTGAAATCCAATAATCCGTGTAATCCGTGATTCTGACGATGGAGGGTGGAAGCGGTGGAAGCGGGTAAATCGGGTAAATCGGGTAAATCGGTGGAAGTGGCCTAATCGGTGAAAGCGGGGAGGGTGTTGTCGGTTGTCGGTTGTCGGTTGTCGGTTGCGTTGGTTTGTTGTTGTGTTTGTTGGTAAAGCGGGGCGGGCTTTAGCCCGTCAATCAGTACCGCGTGCTTTAGCGCGCATACGATACGGCCAATTTAGAGCAGCTCAAAAGGGGAATTGCTAAACTCACCACGGCGCTCACGGAGTGCTCACGGAGAGGTCATTCTCCATCCTCCATTCGGGAGAGTCGGGGGCAGTTACGTTCGTTACGTTCATCACGTTCGTTACGTTCATCACGTTCGTTACGCTCATCACGTTCGTTACGCTCATCACGTTCATCACGTTCATCACGTTCATCACGTTTTTAGTATCTTTGCCCATCACCAAAAACCAATAGCATGAGGCATTTTGTTTTTTTCCGTTTTGGCTTGATTTTTTTGGGTGTATGCTTAGGCTTTTCGGCTTTGCAGGCGCAGCAGAAGCGGGTTTTGCATCAGACTTTTGATGTGACGGATATTGAGGAGATTCACCTTGAGATTTATGGGGAGGTGGAGTTGGTGCCCTGGTCGGGTTCTAAAATTATGAGTGAGACTACGGTGGAGTTGGCGGGGGCTCCGAAGCATGTGTTGGAGTTTTTTATCGAAGAGAAAAAGCGCTATGACATTGAGGAAATTCTGGGTGCTGATTTTTACGTTTTGCAATCGGTGGAGAAGGAGCACAGGGAGATTTCCTACAAAGGAGTTGTTTGTGAGGAGAAGGTTCGCGTGCGTTTGTTTATTCCGGAGGATTTTGAGATTTTGGAGGGCGGTAAGGTGCTGAGGAGAAAATAAAAAGGGCGTGCCGGCCGGCACGCCCTTTCGTTTTGCGAAAGCTGATTTACAGCTCTTTTTTGCAGAGATAAAAGTCAATGCGCTCGCAAGAGGTATCCTGGAGGCGCTGTTCCATCTCCTCAACCGTTTTGGGCGGAGGTACGATGACTTTTTCGCCTTTTTTCCAGTTGAGTGGCATGGCCACTTTGTGTTTGTCGGAAGTTTGCAGGGCTTCCAATACGCGGATGATCTCATCCATGTTGCGGCCCACGTTGAGGGGGTAGTACATGATGAGGCGGATTTTCTTTTCGGGGTCTATGAAAAAGACCGCACGCACGGCAGCCGTTTCGCTTTCGTTGGGTTGCAACATGCCGTAGAGCTTGGCAACCTTCATGTCGAGATCGGCGATGATGGGGAAGTTGAATTCGACGCCCGTCTTTTCGCGCACGTTGTTGACCCAGGCGAGGTGTGAGTGGATGCTGTCAATGCTCAGGCCGATGAGCTCGGTGTTCAGGGCATCAAAAGTGGCTTTGTTTTGGGCAAAGCCGCTCAACTCGGTGGTACAGACCGGCGTGAAATCTGCCGGGTGTGAAAAGAGGATGACCCACTTGCCCTTGCCGTATTCTGAGAACTTGATGGGGCCAAAGGTGGTCATGGCTTCAAAATCAGGAGCTGCATCGCCTATGCGAGGCATCGGATTAACGGTCTGCTCTTGTATTTCCATGTTTGTCGTGTTTTGTTTGTGAGAAAAAATCAGTGCTTAAACTTCACCCTTTAAACACTTTTTGCTTTCGCGGAGTTTTGCAGGTGGAGATAAGAAAAATCTATGAAGCATAGATTTTTCTTTGTGGCTTAACGAATCATTATGATATAGCTTACCGCAAAATTTTACAAAGACATTGCAACTCGAAAGCTTAAAAAAGCCTATATTCGGCTTTCAATTGAACGGCTTATGAAATATGTACCCATCCTTGTTGTTTTGTTGTACTCCTGTGGCATGCCTTCGGCGGGGCATTTGAGTCGCGGGAGCGAGGGCGTTGTTTTGGAAGAGCCGGATTACAGCCGGCCGGATGCCTGGGCGGCTTTGCCTTTTAAGGAAGATGCGGCTGACAAGACGCCGGGCTCTTTAAAAGACCGTCAGGCTGAGGCCCGGGCCGATGTGTTTTTCGTCTATCCAACCATTTACGTGGGGCGAGGGAAGTTGTGGAATGCCGATGTCTATGACGAGCAGATGAACAGGAAAATAGACAGCAGTGCCATCAAGTACCAGGCCAGCCTTTTCAATGGCGCCGGACGGGTCTTTGCACCTCGCTACCGCCA
>JALVES010000292.1 GCA_027030635.1 Saprospiraceae bacterium
TCGGTATGGTCTGATACGTAAAAGCGGTGATTGGCTTCGTTTTCGGTAGCCAAGAGCCCTTGAGCTCGAAGTTGTTTCTCTACGCTTTGGGCGACTACATCGGTAGAGTCGAGAATTTTTACGGAGCCGTGATAGAAATTTTCTATTTGCGGGCGTATGAGCGGATAATGCGTACAGGCGAGCAACAGGCCGTCTATGCCCTGGAGCCCGGGGTGGGAGAGATAGGTCTCGAGCACGGTTTGGCTGATCTTCCCGTGGATGAAGCCCTCTTCGATCATGGGGGCGAGCAGAGGAGTGGGTAAAGAGACCAGCTCCAGCTCGGGTCGCAGGCGTTTCATCTGGCGTTCATAGACGCCGGTATGGACGGTGGCTTTGGTGGCGATGAGCCCGAGTTTGGAGAAATTTTCGGCGGCAGCGGCTTCTACGAGGGGGTCAACTACATTGACAAAAAGCGCCTGTTCTTTGAAGAACTCCAGCAGCACTCCATAAGCCGCCGTGGAAGCCGAGTTGCAGGCAATGACGATCATCTTGCAGTCCTGCTCCAGCAGGTACTTGACAATCTTGAGGGCGTAATAGCGGATGGCATCGGCAGATTTATCGCCGTAGGGAAGGTGGGCTGTATCTCCGAAATAAATGAGTTGTTCCCGGGGAAGGCGTTGGGCAATGGCGCGGGCAACCGTCATGCCGCCTATGCCGGAGTCGAAGATGCCGATGGGTCTTTGGGCCTTGCTCATCAATGGAAAAGGCCGACTGTCTTTGCAGTCGGCCTTTTATCTTTACAACTAAGTTATAAGCCGAGCTTGGCTTTGACTTTTTGCGTGAGATCCAGGCCTTCATCTGCATAGAGAATGGCGCCGGAGCTGAGATCGAAGATGTACGCATAACCTTCGCTCTTGGCAATCTCCTGAATGGCCGCGTTGATTTTATCCAGAATGGGCGTCAAGAGCTCCTGCTCTTTTTCAGCCAGCTTCTGTTGCATTTCGTTTTGGAAGTTGTAAATTTCTTCCTGCTTGGCTTGCAACTCCTGAAGGATTTTCTCCTCTTCTGCAGGAGACAGCTCACCGCGATCTTTGCGCTGGATGGCGTCTTGTTCTTTCTGTTGGTATTCGGCAATCAACTGCTGCCCTTTCTTTTGAAGTTGGGTCTGGAGGCCTTCCAAATTGGATTGCATCTGCTTGACGTCGGGCATGTCGGCCAAAATCTCTGCAGAGTTGATATATCCTACCTTAAGCTGAGCATCTGCCTGTTGAAAGGCAAACAAGAAAAGGAGAGACAGCATAGCTGTTTTCAAAAGAGTCTTCATGGTATGTTTTTTCAGTTCAAAATTTGTGCAAAGGTACAAAAGAAGTGCAGACTACGCGGAGGAGTCTGCACTTCTGTCTTTCACTTGCTCAGCCTTTTGAGTATCTCATCCGTGATGTCGTATTCTGAGTTGTTGAAAATAAGCCCGGCTGTAGAGCTTTTGTCGAAGATGAAATCGTAGCCGCGCTCATTGGCGTATTCTTCAATGGCCGCATAGACGCGGTCCTGAATGGGCTGCACCAACTCTTTGCGGCGTTGAAAGAGCTCGCCTTCAGGCCCAAACTTGGCTTTTTGGTACTCGCGCACCTGGCGTTCCTTTTCCATGATCTCATCTTCGCGCTGCTTGCGTTCTTCATCACTTAAAAGGACTTGCTCGGCCTGATAGCGGTTGTACATGCTCTTAATTTCGTCGTACATCCTGGCAACCTCCTGCTGCCAGGTAGCCGCGATGCGGTCGAGTTCCTTTTGAGCATCCTGATATTCCTGTATGCTTTCGAGGATGGTGTTCATGTCCACCGTGGCAATGCGTTGTGCCTGGACGGGTGCGGCAAAAGCCATGGCAAAGAAAACAAGCGCCAGGCCAAGCGGTTTGATCGCTTTCAAAATGGAGTAAGTCATAGTCAATACAATTTGGTTTTTCAAAACAAGTGGTTCTCAATCCACCATACAAGGCAAAAGCCACAAAAGAAACGGCAAAGTAAAGCATTGCGTTTCAATTGGGCCATTACTTAACTAAGATTTAACGGAAAGGGAGTCCTTCCCGCAGTTCCGGTAACTTCGACAACGCTTCGCTAAAGACTATGCTTTTGCTTCCGGCGCTCAGCCACCGGAACTGTGGAGTCCTTCCCGCAGTTCCGGTAACTTCGACAACGCTTCGCTAAGGACTATACTTCTGCTTCCGGCGCTCAGCCACCGGAACTGCGGGAAGGGAGTTGGTCTATTGTGCGAACCCCGCGTTGTCGAAGTTACCGGAGTTGATTTACCCCCCGTCCCTCAACTCCGGTGGCTGAGCGCAGTGAGTTGTTCTATCGTTCTTAACCTTGCGTTGTCGAAGTTACCGGAGTTGATTTACCTCGCGCCCTCAACTCCGGTGGCTGAGCGCAGTAAGTTGTTCTATCGTTCTTAGCCTTGCGTTGTCGAAGTCACCGGAGTTGAGGGGAAAGGTAGATTTCCCTATTTTTGCCACCCACAATTCCGCTTTTTATGACTGATTCCAACGCTTGCCACTCCATTTGC
>JALVES010000293.1 GCA_027030635.1 Saprospiraceae bacterium
GAGGGAAGCGATGGAGATGCGTCCGCCATCGAGGATTTTGAGGGCCTGGATGAATCCTTCGCCTTCTTTGCCGAGGAGTTGGCTTTTGTGTATGCGGCAGTTGTCGAAGATGAGTTCGGCGGTTTCGGAGGCCCTCATGCCGAGTTTGTTTTCCTTTTTGCCGGCTTGGAAGCCCGGCGTTCCCTGTTCGACGATGAAGGCCGACATGCCGCGGCTGTCGAGCAGTTCGCCGGTGCGGACGATGACGACGGCTACTTTGCCGGACTTGCCGTGGGTGATGAAGTTTTTCGTTCCGTTGATGATGTAGTGGTCTCCGTCTTTTTCTGCCGTACATTGCATGCGTCCGGCATCGCTGCCGGTGTTGGGTTCTGTGAGGCCCCAAGCGCCTACCCACTCGCCGGAAGCGAGCAGGGGGAGATATTTTTTCTTTTGCTCTTCGTTGCCGAAGCTGAGGATGTGGTTGGTGCAAAGGGAGTTGTGGGCCGCTACGGAGAGGCCGATGGAGCCGCATACTTTGGCTATTTCTTCTACGATGGTGATGTAGGCGGCATAGCCCAGGCCCGAGCCGCCGTATTCCTCCGGTACGAGGATGCCTGCGAAGCCGTATTCGCCTAACGTTTTGAAGAGCTCTACGGGGAAATGCTGGGCTTCATCCCATTCCATGACGTGGGGGGCGATGTATTTTTTTGCGAAGTCCCGGGCACTTTGACGTACCATTTGGAGGGATTCATTGAGTTCGGGATGGTACATGGGCATGTCTTTTTTCCTGAGGATTTTGCGCAGATTGTTCAAAAGGTGAGCGCAAAGGTAGGGATTTCTGTACTTATGTCATTTTTCATGAAGTTGCAGCAGAGGTCGGATGATTTTGAAAAGGCCGGAGGAGTCTTCGCGGAAGAAGAGTTCGGGCTGCAGGGAAGAGCGGTAGATGAAGGGCCGTCGGGTGTTGAGGGAGTCGTAATAGACCTGGATTTCCACTTCATCGGGCCCGTCGTTTCGGAGCAGGAGGGTCCAGTTTTTTTCGAAGGGAGGCGGGCTGGCCGAGGGTGCGTAGCGGAAGCTGTCGGGCAGGAAGTGTGGTATGAGCAGGGAGTCCAGCAGCGGGATGTGCAGGGTTTGTCCGGAGCTGTCTGTCCAGAGGGAGTCTTGTAGGGAGGCTTGGATGAGGTAGCCGGAGGAGTCGAGCAGGGCGAGGTGTTTGAGGGTTTGGGCGGGGAAGGGCAGGAGTTTTTTGTTGATAAAGGCATCGAAGGGGAGGAAGCAGGCTTGGCGCGGGGCTTCACTGATGAGATAAATCTCCTGCTGTCCATCCGGTTGCAGGTAGGCTTGTGCGAGGGAGTCATCTTTTGCAGGTGGCCAGATGGCAAAGCCGTCTATGGAGTTGTTGCCCTGGTAGAAGCGGAAGTATCGGGCTTGTTCTTTGGGAAGGGGGCGGGGTTCTGAGTCTGTCGGTCGCCAATAGATGCTGTCGCTGCTGAAGTGGGTGCATTGGGCGAGGAGTTTGGCGAGGGATTGTTGTTTGGCCTGTATGGTGAGGGAGCCGTTGGTGAGCAGCCAGTGGTCGGCTTCGCGTTTGAAGAGCCATTCGCTGCCATTGGCCTGTGTGATGGTGAACCAGTCTATTTGGGAGGGGGCTATGGCTATGAGCTCGGCCTGAAAGGGGCGGGCAGTTTGTTGGCGTTGCCAGCGGTAGAAGGCGTAGGAGGCAGCCAGGCCGAGGAGGATGAGGAACCAGAATTTCCATTTCATGGGGTGGTGTTTTTGGGCTTTGTCATGGGGCGTTCAGCTTTGGTTTTGTTGGCGTATGAGTCGGGTGAGGAGTTGGTAGAGTTTTTGCAGTTCGGGTTGGTTTTGGAGTTGTTGCAGGTGGCGGTTGATGGTTTCTTCATCGCCGCGGACGGCCGGGCCGGTTTGCAGTTCTTTGGGGTGTTGGCCGGAGGTAGCTTTGCGGGCTGTTTCGAGGATGAGGGGGTGGAGCAGTTCGAAGGGGATGTCGTATTGTTGGCAGTGTTTGAAGGCCTGGGCGAGCAGGTAGTTGGTGAAGTTGTTGGCGAAGACGGCAGCGAGGTGGAGTTCTTTGCGCTGGCGGTCGTTGATGCGGTAAACGCGGGGGGAGAGGCGGCGGGCGAGTTCTGTGAGCAGGTCTTCATCCGTTTTTTGGCGGGCGTAGATGCAGAAGGGGATTTGCTCCCAGTCGGGTTCGGAGTCGGGCGTAAAAGACTGGAGCGGGTAAAAGACGCCATAGCGTTGGTCTTCCGGAGGGATGGGGCCTGTGGAGGCTATGAGCAAATCCGAGGGTTGGCTGCCCGAGGTATGCACGAGCAGGCTGTCGGGGGGGAGTTGTTGCCGGAGTTTTTGCGCCATGGGGGCTATGGCATCATCGGCTGTGGCGAGGATGTAGAGGTCTGCTCCGGCCTCGATCTCTTCGGGGCGGGTACAGGCTTTGGCCCGGGTTTTGCGGGCGAGGGCTTCTGCTTTTTCTGCCTTTCGGCTAAAAACCTGCAAGAGCTGTTCGCCGCTGCTGTGTAGTTTGCGCCCGAGCTGAGCTCCCAGCTTGCCGGCTCCTATGAGCGTGATTTTCATTATGGGGCAAAGATAGTGCAGAGAAAACAAAGTTTTCTATCTTCGCTGTATGAAAGGAAAGTTTCAGACGGGCCTGGCGATTTTGGATCGCTACATGCGTTATGTGCTTATTCTCGCCACGGTTGTTATCATTGGGTTTTTGTTTCCCCGCGAGCCTCAGTTTAAGTATGAATTTGAAGAGGGGGCGATCTGGATGTATCCCGATTTACATGCGCCTTACGATTTTCCGATTTTGAAGTCGCAAGAGGAGTTGGAGGCCGAGCGTCGGGAGTTGGAGGAAAAGACGGCCATTTACGTTTATGATGCGGAGATACCGAAGCAGGTAGAGGAGCAGTTTGGGGATGATTTTCAACATAGTTTAGAAGCCATACGCGAGAATCCTCAGATGACGGATGTGTTGCAGCGTCCGGATCGCTACAAGACTTATGGCGAGGCCTTTTTGCGGAAGTTGTACGAGAGGGGGATTGTGGCGCTGATGCCGGAGCATCGGGCCAAGGGAGACGATTTTGTGATTTCCATCGTTCGGGGCAACACGGTTCAGCGCCAGACTGTACAGTCTGTGTTGGATTTGGCGAAAGCCAAAAGCTATGTTTCCGATTCTCTGCCCTACAGTCGTTTGGCTCAGCCGGAGTTTTTGTTGCCGCTTTTGCAAAACGTGTTGCGCCCCAATGTGTTGTACAGCGATTCGCTTACGCAAAAATATGTAAAAGACCAGTTGTCTGGTATTGGGGCTGCACAGGGTTTGGTTCGTGCCGACGATTTAATTGTTTCTCAGGGCGAGCGGATTACACCTTTAATTTACCAGAAGCTGGTTTCTTACCGCGAGGCGGAGATGAAGTCCGGCAGCCGATGGTCGTCGTATGTGATTTTGTTGGGTTATTTGTTGTTGACGGCTTTTATAGTGGGCTTGTTGGTGGCTTTTTTGCGGGTGAATGCGCCTGAGGTTTTCAGGGATACCGGGAAGTTGATTTTCTTTTTGATGTGGGTGGTGATTTACAGTGTGCTGGTGTATTTGGTAGAGCGCAAGAGTTCTTTGAGCGCTTATGTGATTCCTTTTGCTGTGGCGCCCATTGTGATCAAGACGTTTTTTTCGGACAGGCTGGCGCTGTTTACGCATCTCATTGTGGTGATGATGGTGAGTGTGCTTTCGTCTCAGGGGTATGAGTTTACCATTTTGCAGTTGATGGCGGGCATTGTAGCGGTGATGACCAATCCCGATGAGCGCGATTGGACGGCTTTTTTCAGGGCGTTGTTTTTTATTTTTGCGGCTTATCTCATCGGGCATTTGGGCATTACCTTGTTGCAGGAGGGGCGTTTGAGTATGGATGAGCTTTCCTTTTTGGGCTGGATTTGCGTCAGTGTTTTTTTGACTTTGCTGGCTTATCCGTTGGTGCCTTTGCTGGGGCGTATGTTTGGGTATGTGTCTCCGATCTTGTTGGTGGAGTTGTCGGACATGAACAGGCCTTTGTTGCAGGAGTTGGCTTTGAAGGCGCCGGGTACGCTGCAGCACTCTTTGCAGGTGGGCAACATGGCAGAGACGGCTGCCCGGGCCATAGGCGCCGATGCTTTGTTGGTGAAGGTGGGTGCTTTGTATCACGACATTGGCAAGACGCTGCATCCGGAGTATTTTATTGAGAACCAGTCGGGCAGGAACCCACACGAGGATTTGAGCGATCTGGAATCTGCGAAGATCATCATTCAGCACGTGCCGGACGGGGTGGCTTTGGCCAAAAAATACGGCTTGCCGGAGCAGATCATTGACTTCATCCGCACGCATCACGGCACTACGCGCACGGAGTACTTTTATCGCAATTACCTGAAGGCCCATCCGGATGAGCAGGTGGATGAGTCGCTGTTTCGATATCCGGGGCCGAAGCCGGGCAGCAAGGAGCAGACCATTCTGATGCTGGCAGATTCTTTGGAGGCTTCTTCCAAGAGTTTAAAAGATCCCACTGCCGAAGACATTGACAAGCTGGCAGATCAGGTCATTGCCGGTAAGTTGGCGGCGGGTCAGTTGGACGATTCAGCCATGACTTTCCGGGAGTTTAAGATTTGCACGGAGATTTTTAAGAAGACGCTAAAGAATATTCACCACATTCGGGTGGAGTATCCGAAGTAAAAAGGAAAAGGGCACCCCCAAGGCGCCCTTTTTTTTCATTTGGCGAAAGCCAGATTTTGATGATCGGCCTCTACGATTTTGGCAAAGACTTCGGCATTTTGTTGGAATTGGTCTATAGGGATGCGGTCGCTGAGGTACTTTAGGCGTCTGCTCACGATGAGGTCCTGGCCCCGGAGTTCGAAGCGGAGGTCGTATTCCACCTGGGCTGTTGAGAGGTGGATGTTTTCGGGCATTTCGCTCATGCTGAAGCCCTGGGGGATGTGGATGGTGATGGTTTCCTCGTTGAGTTGGTCGCTGTCGAATTGCCAGAGCAGTACATCGCTGCTGCGATCGTCGGTATTGAGGAAGGGGGGCGTTTCCAAGGCATCGGCCCAGGGGATTTTGAAGATGCTGAGGTTGCTGATGTGAGTAAAGGCGGGGCTGAGTTCGTAGGTGTAGCGATAGCTTACTTCGGGCTCGTTGTTGAGGAGGTTGTCATCGAACTCCAGGGAGATGAGTCTGGCCTGGGAGGCTCCGGAGCGGATGGCTTCCTGCATGATTTTGAAGCGCTTTTCCCTGCCTTCGTGTTTGTAGGTATTTCGCATGGAGGCGGCTTTGGCGCCTGTTTTGCGGGAGTTTTTTTGGACGATCATTTTGTCGTTTTCGAAGGAAATTTCGCTTTGGCGATGGACTTCGCCGGGGATGAGCGTAGGGGCATCGATCTTGAGGGGTTCGGATTTTTTTTGTTCGGGTTGGACGATGGGGATGGGCAGGGCGAAGGCGTGGTCTGTGATGGGGGAGATGCTGCTGAAGGGGAGGTCTTCGGAGGTGAGTTCGAGGATGTAATCCTGCTCATCGAGTTTTATTTTGACCATGCAGTGGTTGAAATCAATGGAGGGCAGGGGCATGGCATTTTCTCCATTGTCGCGGGTGTTGACGAGCATGAGTTCGGCGGGGATGTTTTGGGTTTTGCAGAGGGAGACGAAGAGGGTGGAGACGTCTTTGCAATCTCCCTGGCGCTCGCTGATGGTGGTGGATGCCTTTTGGGGGATGAGTCCGCTTTGGAGGAAGGGTACGGAGCGGTAGCGGACGTTGTTGGTGATGTAGTTGTAGATGGCGCGGGCCTTGTCTTTATCGGAGGAGAGGTTTTGCCCTTCGAAGATTTCTGCGGCTATTTCGTTGACTTCAAAATCCGTTCGGGTTTTGCTTTTGACGAGGTCTGCATACCAGTCGGCGACGAAATCCCAGTCGGGCATGGAGGAGTAGTGAAGCAGGGCTGCTACATCGGCGAATTCCGGCATGTAGGGTTCGTACTCTATGGCGGGGACGTCTGAGGCGGTCCATTCAAAGAGTTGCAGATTGCCGATGTCTTTTTTGTTTTCACGGATGAGGTCGGGTTGGGTGGCGACGTATTTGAAGGTTTTGGATTTGGGGACGAGCAGGGCCAGCCTGGCATTTTGAATGGGGATATAGGCGGAGAAGAATTGATCGCCCCAGAAGTGTGTGGTGAGTTTTCCGGAGTAGTAATTTTCTACGCGGTAGCTGATGTGGATGGCATCGCCGGGTTCGAGATTGGAGAAGACGATGTAGGCTCCGTCGTTTTGGGCCTGTATGCGCTTGCCATTGGCTTTGATGACTTCCATTTCTTCGATGATGCCTCGTTGGTTGTTATAGACGGGCAGGGAATATTCTTTCCAGTTGTCCACGCCGGCATTGTCGAAGACTTTGACGAGCAGGACGTGTCGTTCTTCGGAGCCTCCGTTTTCATAGACGATTTTTTGGAGGTCGTTGAGCAGGATGATGCTGTTGTCTTCGGGGAATTGGGAGGCATCGGGGGCCTTTTCACAGAGTTGATAGACGTCGTATTGGGAGATGTCGGAGAAGACATCTTCCTGACCTTCGAGTTGCCGCAGCAATTTGCGGGCTTTGTAGTCGTAGGGGTTGTAGGTGATGGCGTGTTGGTAGTACTGTTTGGCTTTGTTTTTTTCGTCCAGCTCTGCATAGGTTTGGCCGAGGCGGCGGTAATAGCTTCCGATGTAGGGGGCGATTTTGGTGCATTCGCGGGCGTATTCGGTGGCGTCATTGTACCTGCCGAGCCGGAAGAGGATGTCGGCTATGGTGCTGTAATAGCCTGTGGCTATGGGGTTGTATTTGATGAGGTCGTAGTATTCTTTGAGGCCGGATTCTACGGAGTTTTGTTGGAAGTAGAAAGCGGCCATTTCTCTTTTAGCTGCCTCGTTGTAGTGGTTTTTGAGGTATTTGCGGAGGATTCTCTGGGCCTGTGAGGGGCTTTTTTCCACTTCGAGGGCGAGGTAGTACTCTGCATAAACGAAGTCGTAGTCGTCGGGAAATTTTTGGTAGCCTTCGTGGATGAGGGAGAAGATTTTTTCGCGTTCTGAGCGTTCTGAGGCGATGCGTATATAGTCGCTGATGATGCGGGCTGTACGTCCGGAGATTTTTTCTCTTTGGGCGAGTATTTTTTCGGCTTCGGTGTAGTCTTCTTTGTCCATGGCATCTTCGAAACGCATGAGGAGGCCGGAGGGTGAGTCGGGGGCTTTGATTTTGATTTCTTCTTCGAGGGTATTGCTGAGGGTTTGGTTGTTATCGCGCCGGTGGGCTTCGTATTCCTGCGCCATGAAGAGGATGTTGTCGGGGTATTTTTTTCGCCAGGGTTTCAGCGTTTTTTTGGCTTTGAAGGTTCTGTCGGTGAAGAGGTAGTGCTCTATGAGGGTGAGGGCATGTCCGGCGTCATTGGGATTTTCTTCCAACTTTTTGAGGAAGAAGTTTTCTGTGGGGTCGGGGATGACTTTGGATTGATAGTGGTAGTCTTTGGGGTATTCGGAGACTCTGGTGGTAAAGCTGAGGTTGGGGATGTTTTCGCCTTCGTCGTCGGTGATGCGCAGCAGGAAATTGCAATTGCCGGCTTCGCTTTCGCCGAGCTGGATGAGGATGCGGTTGTATCCCGACATGAGTTTGGCGGTGAAGATGTAGGAGTCGAGGTCGTTGTTGCGTTCGTGTTCTTCTTCGAAGAGGAGTTGGTCGTTGAGCCAGACTTTGACGGAGCCGGAGACGCCTATGCGAAACTGGACTTCCTGTTCTTTGGGGCTGCGGCAGAAGTTTTGGGCATAGATGATGGAATTGGAGGCGTAGAAGTAGTACTCCATGTCAACCCATCTGGAGGGGGTGGCGTCTTTGATGTCGAACCATTTGACCTGTACGCCCCGTTTGTTGACGAAGGGGTGGTCTTTTTCGGGATGTGCCAGGGCTCCGAAGTCTTTGTCGAAGCCGCTGGCGGAGATGTTTTCGAATTCTCCGAGCACGCTCCACTTGGTGATGGAGCCTATTTGGTCGTAGTATTTTTGAGAGATTTCGTGTTTGCCCATATCGCGGTAATGGCCGCCGAGGATTTGCAGAGCCATGGCTTTGGCATGTCCTTTTTGGGTTTCGGCTATTTGCTCGAAGAAAGCCACTTCTTCTTTGGAGAACCGGCCTCCGCGGAAGGATTTTTGCAGAGCGAGGAGGTAGGGGATGGGGTCGTCGGCCAGTTCGTAGATTTTTTGGAGGTGCATGGAGCGCTCTTTGAGGGTGCCGAATTCGGCAGCGAGGAGGTTGAGCCCGAGTCGTGCTTCGAGGGCATGGGGGCCGGAGAGGGCATTTTCGAAGGCTGTGCGGGCTTCTTTGTCTTTGTTTTGCAGGAGGTATTCCCAGGCCTTTTGCAGGTTTTGTGCCGGGGCTTGAAGCGTAGAGAAAAGGGCGAGAAAAAGGGTGGTGAAGATGAGGAGAGTTGAACGTTTCATGAGGGTAGTGTTTGTGGTGTTTTGTTTTTGTACGGCTAAGGTAAATAAAAAAATGCAAAAAGTGCTTTTATGGGTGGAAAGTTTTTTTAAATTTTGGTGTTTTTTATTGTATTTGAAATGTTTTTTAGGGGATTTTTGGGGGATTTTTGGGGTGTTTTGGGGTGGTTTTTGAGGGGTGTTTTGGGGTGGAAATGTATTTGTATTGTTTGCTACAGACATGTCATGTCTTATAGACATGACATGTCTCGCGCGCGCGCGTCACACGCGCACGCACGCGCGCGCGAGCCCCACCCCCTCCAAATTCCAAAAAATTTCCTACATTTGCCACTCCACAGGCCGGGAGCCGGGGCTTATTGGGACTAAAACCGACTGAGCTCTTTGAGCAAGGCTCGCGCTTGAGGGCTAAACCAAAAAAATGCGAAAGCAATGAGCAAGCGAGACGACTTTTTGGCGCAGATAGACGAAGGGTATAATTTTGAGGGCTATTTCATGCTCCTCGGCGGGGCCATGCTGGACAAGGAGGTGATGACAGATCACCTCGTGCGCCTGCCCTTGAAGACTTTCAACAGGCACGGCTTGATCGCAGGCGCCACGGGCTCGGGTAAAACGAAGACCCTGCAAATCCTGGCCGAGCAGTTGTCGCAGCACGGTGTGCCTTCGCTTTTGATGGATATCAAGGGCGACCTCAGCGGCATTGCCATGCCCAGCCCCGGGCACCCCAAGATTGATGAGCGGCACGAAAAAATCGGCCTGCCCTTTGAACCTCTCGGCAGCCCCGTTGAGCTTCTGACCATCTCCAACGAAAAGGGCGTCAGGCTGCGGGCTACCGTAGTGGAGTTTGGCCCCGTGCTCTTCTCGAAAATGCTGGGCCTGAATGAAACCCAGTCGGGCATTATGTCGGTGATTTTCAAGTACTGCGAAGACCGCGACCTGCCCCTGCTGGACCTGGCCGACCTGAAAAAGGTCATTCAGTATTTGACCAATGAGGGCAAAGAAGAAATTGAGGACGAATATGGCCGCATCTCTACCGCATCCACTGCTGCCATCCTGCGCAAAATCGTGGAGCTGGAGCA
>JALVES010000294.1 GCA_027030635.1 Saprospiraceae bacterium
AGGTTTTCGGGCACATAGCCGCTGATGTCGGTGCTGAAGTTGTGGGTGTATTCCGTGTTGGCGGAGATGGTGCCCGAGCCGAGCAGTACGCCGAAGGCGTCGTCGGTGGCGGCATCGCGCATGACGTAATGGTGCATGACTTCGCCGCTTTGGCCGGCCTGGCTGTTGAGCACGCCGTCTTCGATCAGATAGACGCCGAGGTAGTATTCGCCCTGGGCTTCCTGAAAGAAGAGCGTGCGGGTCTGGATGTTGAGCGTAGTGCCGTCAAAAGAGGAGTAGCTGCCGGCATTGGCGACGGGCTCCAACAGATAGTTGGCATCCACCTGTTGTTTGATGGCGGCGCGGGTGTCGTCTATGGTGCTTGCGGAGGCCGACTGCAGCTCGTTGTTGAGGAAGAAGCGGGGTTGGCCGGCTCCGCCGAGATTACTGAGGTACTCGGCCGAGGTGGTGGTTTCCAGTTGGCTTCCGCCAAAATGAGCAGCGATGAGCACGGCCTTTTCGCTGTTGTCTTCAATCAGACCCTCGAACAGCTCCCAGCCCCAGGTGCCGCAATACGGGCACCAGGTAGCCGTGCGCTTGGTGATGACGGATTTTTGAACCTGCGCCACATCCTGTGCTTTTGCGCTCAAGGCAAATAAGAAAAGGAGTGCAAAAAACGGAGTAAAAAGCTTTTTCATGCGGTATGCGTTTTGGTGAGAAAGGAGATGAACTTAATTCGCAGGGCGTTAGAGCGGAAATTGCAGTTTCGCTCTTGCTCTATGCCGGTTTTGCAACGCCCAAAAAAGCGCTCAATTGCCTGCGAATCACTTCGCGGGTTTCTTCGTGTATGAGTTTGTCGTTTTTGTCGCGCAGACTACTTATGGACGAAATGGGCAGTTTTTCCGGTGAGACGTGCATGCCGAGGTGTTGCAGGACGGCATTGAGGTGGTCCATGCCCAGCAGGTTGCCGGCACGGCCCGAGGCGATGCCCGTGAGCAGGGCCTGTTTGCCCTTGAAGCTGGCTTCGTACTCGCGCACGGAGCAGGCGTCGAGGAAGAGCTTCAATACGCCGGGGATGCTGCCGTTGTATTCGGGGGCGAGGATGATGAAACGCGTGGCGGGAATGATGTATTCGTCCTGAATGGCCTTTAAGGAAGGGCCGGGCTCGTGGTACATCTCCGGATGGAACCAGTCGTGCGGGATGCGGCTCAGGTCGAGCATCTTGACGGAGGTCTCGCCCAGCTCAGCGAGGATGTCGAGGTAGTCCCGCGCAAAAAGCGCTGTGCGGTTGTCTTTGCGGTTGGTGCCGATAATGAGCGTTATCATGGTAAATAAACCCCGAAAAGGGGGTGAAAGTTGAGGGGCAGGCTGCTACATTTTTTTACCTTTGCAAAATCTTGACCAAACCTCTACGCCCGACCTATGGAGTTCGAAAATTTTCTGTACGAGTTTTCCGGTGGCACCACGGCTTTGCGTGATTTCCTCATCAATGCCCTGCTGGCAGCCCTGCTTTCCTTTTTGCTGGGGCTTTTCTACATGCGTTTTGGCCAGGCATTGACCAATCGCAAGCGCTTTGGCAGCATCTTTATGTTTTTGACGCTGAGCACCATGCTCATCATTTTTATCGTGAAGAGCTCCATTGCCCTTTCGCTGGGTTTGGTGGGTGCGCTTTCGATTGTGCGCTTTCGGGCGGCGATTAAGGAGCCGGAAGAGCTGGTCTATTTGTTTTTCGCCATCGGCATTGGCCTGGGACTGGGCGCCAACCAGCGGGGTGTAACCCTGCTGGCCTGGCTGCTCATCATCAGCCTGCTGACTTTGCAGCATCTCTTCCAAAAGCGGGGCGGGCTGCGCAATCCCGAGGGGATGTACCTCAACATCTCCACCTCTTCGCTGCCGGTGCAAAGCATCAACAAAGTGCTGGCCGATCACTTTCGCCGCATTGAACTGAAGCGCTTAGACCAGGCTGCCGGCCGCACAGACCTGGTTTACCTGATCGAAGGCAGCGGGGTGGACGGCCTGCTCAGGGCCAAAGACCAATTGCTGGAACAGGACCCCCAATTGCAGTTTTCGTTCCTCGAGCAGCGCAGCTTGCCGTTGTAAACGCAGCTTGCATCATGATGAAAATACTTCGCCTGCTGATTTTTGCCATCGGCTTTGGAGCCTTTGCCTCCGCCCCGGCCGCTGCCCAGCAGCGCATAGAGAGCGAATACAAACTGGATGTGCCCCCGGAAGCCGTGGACTCGCTCTGGGCCTTCATGGTGGACACCTTTGCCGCCCGCGAGCTGCTGCACTACGATAGCAGCCTGACGTATTCCTTTTCCGAAGAAGTCTTTGAAGACCGGTATTTCGACACCCCGAAGCGCGAGCTGGCCAACTTGCAAATAGGTCTGCGCTACCGCAGGCGCTATGTGGCCGACACCCTCGTCAAAGAACTGGTGCAATTGAAATTGCCGGCAGGCGACAGCAGCGGCGTGGCGCGCCGAGAAATCAAGTTTGGCGTTTACCGAAAGGTCAAAAAAGGCAGCGCCGATCGCATGGCT
>JALVES010000295.1 GCA_027030635.1 Saprospiraceae bacterium
GAAAAGCTGGCTGGAGGGATATGCGGGAGCGACTTACCAGCTGATAGACAGAGATAATTTTTTAGATTTTGTACTGTGATTAAAAATACGCTTTCGCAAAACATCACCCTGCTTTGGGGCCTGCTCACGGTCTTGTCGCTGTGTGCAGCGCTCAGCGCCTGCCAACCGCAGCCGACTGAGCTTGCCTTTCGCAATTGGGAGCCTGAGACGGGCTATGTGGGTTCGGAGAGCTGCCGGCCCTGTCATGCCGAGCAGTTTGAGGCCTTTTCGCACAGCGAGATGGGGCATTCGATAGTTGCTGCGCGGCGCGAAAACAGCAAGGCGGTTTTTGATGCCCACGCCTTGGTTTACGATAGCACGGGCGATTTTTTTTACTTCCCTTTTCTGCGAGACAGTCAGCTTTACATCAGGGAATTTCGCCTGTCGGAAGGGCGGCGGGGCGATACGGTACATTTACTGGAGGTGCCGGTGGCTTACATCGTGGGCAGCGGGCAGCACACCAATTCGCACATCGTTTCGCGCAACGGCTATCTCTTTCAGGCTCCCGTTACTTTTTACACTCAGGACAGTCTTTGGGATCTGGCTCCGGGTTTTGCACATGGTGGCAATCGCCGTTTTTTTCGCTCGCTGGAGATGGAGTGTTTGAGTTGCCACAGTGATCGTCCGCTCTTGTCGCCGGGTAGCTTTAACCGTTTTGAGGGCGTGCCTCAGCCCATAGGCTGTGAGCGTTGTCACGGGCCGGGCGAGTTGCACCTGGCCGAAAAACGGGCCGGCCTGATGGTGGATACGGCCCGCGAAGCCGACCTCAGCATTGTGCGTCCTTCCCGCCTTTCGCGCGAGCGGCTGATGGATTTGTGTCAGCGCTGTCATTTGCAGGGGGTGAGTGTGTTGGCGGAGGGCAAGAGCTATGCCGATTTTCGTCCGGGCATGAAGCTGCACGATTACATTCGCTTGTTTTTGCCGCGTTATGACGATTCCGAACGGGCTTTCATCATGGCTTCGCAGGCCGACCGTTTGCGCATGAGCGCCTGTTATCAAAACTCGGAGATGACCTGTTTGGATTGCCACAATCCCCATTACAGCGTTCGCGAGCAGGGGCGGGCACATTTTGTTTCGGCCTGTCTGGCCTGCCATGGAGCGCAGCAAAAGGAGTGTTTGATGAGTGAGCAAGAGCGTGCTGCAGCGGGCGCTGATTGCATTACCTGTCACATGCCACGCTCGGGCGCCATAGACATCCCCCATGTGCGGATTACCGACCACTACATCCGCCGCCGGCCTGTGCGCGGAGATGCGCCCGCCAAAGGGCCCGCCCGCTTTCTCGGCCTGGAGCTGCTCACGGGCCCGTCCACGCCCCTTTTGATGGCGCAGGGCTATATGACTTTTCACGAGCAATACGAGCAGGGAACGGCCGTGTTGGACTCCATGCGATATTACTTAACACAGACGGAGGAGCCGGCCTTTCGCGAATGGATTTACTACTATTTTGCGAAAGCAGAATACGACAGCCTGCTGCAGTTTGCACGCAGCCGCCTCGGTGATGAGCTGCCCGCCGTTTGGGAGCCGCCTTTGGACGACGCCTACACCTGCTATCGCCTCGGCGAGGCTTTTTTGCAAACGGGAAATGCCTTGCGGGCGCTGGATTTTTTTAGTCTTTCGACGCAGCTCAAGACAAGCCTTTCGACGCAGCTCAAGACAAGCCTTTCGACACAGCTCAAGACAAGCCTTTCGACAAATGCAACCCGGACAGAGGAGGGGGCTTCGGTTTCGGCAGAGGGGGGAGGGCGTGGCAGTGCTCATCCGCCTTTTTACGAGAAGCTGGGGGTGGCTTTGATTCAGTTGGGGCGTTTGGAGGAGGCGCGGGAATCTTTTTTATACGCTTTGGCTCTGGACCCCATGCGCCCCGTGGCGCTGAACAATTTGGGGTACATCGCTGCTTTGGAGGGGCGCTATGAGCGGGCTGAAGAGCGCTATCTCGAAGCCCTGCGCATAGAGCCCGACTATGCCCGTGCCCTGTTAAACCTGGCAGCGGTTTATCTGCAGACGGGTCGCAAAGCAGAGGCCCGCTCAGCGCTTTTGCGTTGCCTGGCGCTGGAGCCCGATATGGCTGAGGCCCAAATGGCTTGGAAGAGGTTTTTTGAATAGAATAAAAAACAATGGTTCATTAAGTTTTTTGGCTACCTGTCTCCATCAGAAACCAAGCTATCAAGTTGAACAGGCTAAAAAATCCGCGAAAACCCGCGTCATCCGCGTCATCCGCGTTCTATCATGTCACTATTGACGGTAGGGCAACAATGCCGTAATAGAACGCGGATTTTCGCGGGTGCGGCGGATTTTCGCGGGTTTTAAGGACGGTTCAATCGTCAGATGGTGTCATTTATTTTATGCTACTTTGCAATCAAGCCTAAGTTGACAAAAAATAAAAGGAGCATTGGATATGCGCTGAATTCCGGGCATATTGCCATCTCAAAACTTAATGAACCATTGAAAAAAAGAGGCCGCACAAATGCGGCCTCTGACAAAAACGGGGGGTTATTGGCGTAGTACTTTCCCTACCCATACCTTTTTGTTGTCGTTCAGGTATAGGAAGTAGATGCCGGGGGGCAACGCACTGATATCCATGGAAATCAGCCCGTCTTTGATGATGGGGGAAACGGGGAAGCTACGCCCGTTGGGGTCCATAAGGTGTATGTAAAAGGGGTTATGCAGGGTGCGTACTCCGTCGGGGAGTTCGATTTGGACGATGTTGGAGGCGGGGTTGGGAGAGATTTTCAGTTTTGCCGGTGGCAGGCGCTCTTCGTCTGCGGCCACTGTGGTGCCGCTGTAAATTTTGATGTTGCGCAGATTGCCCTGGAAGGCGTTGCCGTAGCCGCCGTGGGTGTTGCTGATTTTGCGATCGCCTGAGATATCGAGGTGATAATTGAGCGGGCCCGAATTGTGGGTGAAGATGAGTTGGCCGTCGAGCCAGATTTTAGAGGTGCCCTGCTCGTAGGTCAGGGCAAGATTGTACCACTGTCCGCCCTGGACGTTTTGTCCGGTGGGGTAAAGCGCATCTGAGGACAGGAGTTGTAATTCTCCGCTGACGATGAACACGCCCAGCCAGCGGTAGAAATCGCCTGCCACGAAGATGGGGCGAAAGCCCGTATCGCCTGCCTTAAACTCCAGACTGAAGGCAATTTTGTTGGTATCCGGAAAGTCTATGGGCGGGGTGGATACCAGGCTGGCATTGGGGTCACCGCTGCCGATGTATATGCCATTGACATAGACGCCTTCATCGCCCTGGAAACTGGTGTTGGTGAGTTCCATGTCGCCGTAGTTTCCCGTGGCATCTGCTGCCGAGCTGCCGGTGAGGGGGTAGTGGGCGAGGAGACCAAAGTTGCTGAGGTCCTGGGCGCTGAGGGCTCCCAGGGTGGAGAGCAGGAGTAAGAGCAGGAGCGTTTGTTTCATGATGCTGTGTGTTTAAATTCACCGCAAAGATGAGGGGAAGAGCAAGTTGGGGCCTTGCTCTAATCGGACAAATGTTTGATTGGGTGGTTAGACGTAAAAAATTTGCCGAAAGGCAGACTAAAACCAAAAAATAGCTGTATCTTTGCGCACCCATTTTGCGAAAGCAGGTATAGGGCAGTTTTATTCTTCGGCCTTGTTGCCGGAAAACACAAAGTATTGATACGATGAAAAAAGACATTCATCCCGACAATTACCGCTTGGTTGTGTTTAAAGATTTCTCTTGTGGGGAGGCGTTTCTGACGCGCTCCTGTGCTCCTTCGAAGGAGACCATCAAGTGGGAAGACGGCAACGAATACCCCTTGGTGAAGTTGGAGATTTCGAACAAATCGCATCCCTTCTTTACGGGTAAGATGAAGTTTGTGGACACGGCCGGCCGTATTGACAAGTTTAATAGGAAGTTTAGCAAGACGCGTTTTGCGAAGAAGGAAGCCGGGGAGAAAGCGGAATAACAGGCTCATGTCCTGCTTATGAATAACATCATTCTCTTCGACGGACCGCAGCGCGAGCACTTGCTGCCGTTTACGTATTTGAGGCCTATGGGCGAGTTGCGCGTAGGCCTGCTTACTGTTCGGCAGAAGTGGGAGAGCTGTTTGGGGGGGAAGGCTTCCTACATTACGCGGGAGTATCTGTCGGACTTGTTTCCCATTGTCATTTCGGAGCGCAATTACATCATCAATGCGGCGGTATTGCCCGATGATGAGTTGGTGGCGCGCATCCTGGATTTACACGACAACGAGGCTTTGTTGGAGGAGGGCGACCTGATTGCCGCCTGCCTCGACGAGCAGCAGTTCAGCCGGATGATGGAAGATGAGCCGCTGGGCGAACTCACCTCTTTCGACTGCGGCTGCAGCCTGCGCATGCTCAACAGCCTGGCTGATCTGCTGAACGAGCATGAGCGGGAATTGCGCAACGATTTTACTTTGCTGACAGCGGGGCGCCGCTCTCAGCCACTGCCGGCTTCCAACCGTTTTTGGGGTTCCAAAAAAGACCTCTTCATCGAGGAGGGGGCGCAGGTGGAAGGCGCTATGCTGAATGCAGGCACCGGCCCCATTTACATCGGGCGGGATGCTGTGGTGATGGAGGGCAGCATGTTGCGCGGGCCTGTGGGCATAGGCGCACACTCTACGGTAAAGATGGGCGCCAAGCTGTACGGGCCGGTGAGTCTGGGCGAGCACTGCAAGCTGGGCGGCGAGGCCAACAACGTCATTTTCCAGGGCTATTCCAACAAGGCCCACGACGGTTATCTGGGCGATTCGGTCATCGGGCAGTGGTGCAACATCGGGGCCGACAGCAACAATTCCAATCTGAAGAACAACTATGCCGAGGTTAAGCTGTGGAGCTATGCCTCGCGTCGTTTTGAGCCTACGGGTCGGCAGTTTTGCGGCCTTTTTCTGGGCGACCACTCGAAATGCGGCATCAACACCATGTTTAATACGGGCACGGTGGTGGGTATTTCCTGCAATATTTTTGGCAGCGGCTATCCGCGCAATTTCATCCCCTCTTTTTCCTGGGGCGGGCCGGCGGGCTTTAAGACCTATCTGCCCGACAAGGCCTTTGAGACGGCTGAGCGGGTCATGCAGCGCCGCGGCAGGCAGCTCAGCGCCGATGAGCGCGTGGCCATGTTGAAGGTCTTTGAGGACACGGCCGAATTTCGCAGCTGGGAGAAACGTTCGTAGAGCGGCGACTCCTGCAAGATTACCTTTTTTATGCGCCCCGGATTCTGGAAAAGACTCAGCAGTTATTTCGTGGAGAGGCAGATCGAAAGTGCCTCCAGCGAGTGGAATCCCGAGCTGCGCGTCTGTCTGCACAGGGGGCGCTATCAGTTGTGTACGGCGGGGGCGATTTATTCCTATGAAGACCTGTATTCCAACTTCTTTCTGGCTTTCGCCGTTTTGCAATCGGGCTATGAGGCCGTTTTCCCGAAAGGGAAGAAAAAAGACGAAAGCGGTTTTTTGTACTCCCGCGCTCAGGGGCGTGAGGCCAAGCCGGGAAGTCCGGTTTTGAAAGAGGGGGCGGAAACGCTTCTTCTCGGCCTGGGTCTGGGCAGCGTGCCCTGGATGTTAGAGCGGAATTTCGGACTCAGGCTGCACTATACGGCTGTGGAGATAGACCCTCAGGTCATTTATCTGGCGCAGAAGTACGCCCTTTGCGAGTTGCAATCGCCCATGGAAGTGGTGCAGGCCGATGCCCGTGCCTTTGTGCAGCAAGACAGCCGGCAATACGAGCTGGTGGTGATGGATGTTTTTCGGGATGCCCGCATTCCGGAGGCCTTTCTGAGCCTGGATTTTTTGGAAGATTTGGAGCGTCGCCTTTTGCCTGCCTCAGAGGGGAGGGCCGGAGGAACCCTGCTCTTCAACTTCATCGCACAAACCGAAGACGACAGGCGGCGGGCTGAGTTCTTTTTTCGGGAGAAATTTCTTGAAGTTTTTCCCGAAGGGGATTATCTCGACACGGGAGGCAATTGGATGATGTGCAACCGGCAAATGTTGCTATTTTTGCAGGATGCTTTTTGAAAGGAAAAAAGAAACTTATGTTTACCATTAATATCTATTTGCGCTTTGCGCTGATTGCTTTGTTTCTCGGAGGCGGCATCGTGCTGGCGATTTTGTACAGCTTTTGGTATGCCCTGCCTCTGATTTTGATTGGCCTGGTTTTGTTAGTCGGTTATCTGATGCTGGGAACGGTGCAGTCGGCGGCGCTGATGTTGCAGACGGGTGATATGGCGGGCGCTGAAAAGCGGCTGAAATTGACGCCTTCGCCCCGTTTGCTGTACAGCGCCAACCGCGCCTACTACTACATGCTGAAAGCCGGCATTGCCCAAAACAGGCAGCAGCACCAGGAAGCGGAGAAGCTCTTGCAAAAGGCGCGCGAAATCAAGGTACCCACGGACAACGAGCGGGCTGTCATTCACCTGCAATTGGCGAACATTGCCCTGCAGCGCAGCAACTGGAATCAGGCCAGGGCTTATTTTAAGGTGGTCAAGGACTGCAAGGTTACGGAGCCGACCATCAAGGAGCAGATTCGGGAGTTTGAGAAGGTGCTAAAGAACAGGAGCGCTTTAAAGCCGGGCATGGGTGGCCGCAGAGGTCGCATGACGCCCGGGGGCAAGCGCCGCCGTCCGAAAATTAAATAGCATTTCCTTTGGCAAAGATCAGAAAGGTATTCGTCTGTTCGGTATGTGGCACGCAGACTGCCAAGTGGATGGGGCGTTGCCCGGGCTGTGAGGGCTGGAATACCTTTCAGGAAGAGGTCATCTACCGCGAAGACGAGCGCGAGAAGGAGAGCAAGAGCTGGCGCAGGGATGGTGATTCCCGCAAGGCTGCCACTCCCGTGCCTTTGGCAGAAGTCAGGCCGGAGGAGCGTCCGCGCCTGCAGTTGCCCGATGGCGAGTTGGGGCGGGTTTTGGGCGGCGGCTTGGTAGCCGGCTCGCTGGTTTTGGTCGGCGGGCAGCCGGGCATTGGTAAATCCACTTTGATGCTGCAGGTAGCCATGCAGCTGCCCGAGCGGGTGCTGTACGTCAGCGGAGAGGAAAGCGCTGCCCAGATTAAGATGCGGGCCGACCGTCTGGGTTTGTCCAATCCCGATTGTTATTTATTGACGGAGACCAATACTTCGCACATCCTGCGTCAGGCCCGCGATTTGGGTCCGGCTTTTTTGGTGATAGATTCCATTCAGACTTTGAGTTCGCCCTTGTTGGATTCTTTGCCCGGGAGCGTAACGCAGATTCGGGAGAGTGCCGGGGAGTTGCAGCGTTTTGCCAAGGAGACGGGCATACCCGTGATTCTCATCGGCCACATCAACAAGGAGGGCAATTTGGCCGGCCCCAAGTTGCTGGAGCACATCGTGGATACCGTCCTCAGCTTTGAGGGCGACCGCCACCATGCTTACCGCATTTTGCGCAGTTTAAAAAACCGCTTTGGCTCTACGGATGAGATGGGCATTTACGAGATGCGCAGCAGCGGCCTGCGTCCGGTGAGCAATCCCTCCGAACTTTTGATTTCGCAGACCGACGAGCAGCTCAGCGGCAGCGCCATTGCCGCCACCATAGAGGGCCTTCGCCCCATGCTGATCGAGACCCAGGCGCTGGTGAGCACGGCGGTGTATGGCACGCCTCAGCGTTCGGCTACGGGCTTCGACCTGCGTCGCCTGCACATGCTGCTGGCGGTGCTGGAGAAGCGCGGCAGGTTTCCCCTGGGTCAGTACGACGTTTTCCTCAACATCGCCGGCGGCATACGGGTAAATGACCCGGGCATAGACCTGGCCATCATCAGTTCACTGCTCTCTTCCTTCCAGGACATCCCCCTGCCCGCGAACGCCTGCTTTGCAGGCGAAGTCGGTCTCTCCGGCGAGATTCGCGCCGTCCACCGCATCGAGCAACGCATCCAGGAAGCCGACCGCCTCGGCTTCAAGCGCTTTTACCTCCCCAAGCTGAACATGAAGGGATTGGACATTTCGCAATATGACATTGAGCTGCGGGCGTTGAGCAGGGTGGGGGAGTTGTATGATGATTTGTTTAGAGTTTAGAGTTTAGAGTTTAGAGTTTACAGTTTACAGTTTACAGTTTAGAGTTTGCAGTTTGAGGGTTTAGTGTTTAGTTGTTTAGCGTTTAGCGTTGAGGGTTTAGTGTTTAGTTGTTTTTTTTGTGATGAGCGTGGGGTGTTTGGCCCAAAACAAAAAATCTGTGAAATCCCATAATCTGTGTAATCTGTGATTCTGACGATGGGGGGTGGAATCGGTGAAATCGGGGAAATCGGCCTAATCGGTGGAATTGGGGGTCAATCTGTGTAATTTGTGATTCTGATGATGAGTGTGGGGGACCCCATCTCCGATCCCCGAGCTGACGCAGGAAGATCGGGGAGCGGATTTTGGAGATTTGCTTAGCCTAAGAGGCGCCGGCTCGGGGATCTTCCTTCGTCAGCTCCCCGATCCTTTAGTTGGGCTCCAAATCAAAAATCAGAAATCGTTAATCGGTGTTCGACATTCAAAAGGGGCCGATCCCCGAGCCTGCCTGCTGCCGAGGCACCGGAGTTCGGCCCTGCTCACTCACCGGCAGGCAGGCACCCCGATCCTTTGGTTGGGCTCCAAATCAAAAATCAAAAATCGTTAATCGATATTCGATATTCAAAAGAAGCCGGCTCGGGGGTGATGGGGTGTAATTGGCCGTCTGATTCATCTTGTTTGTTTAAGAGAAAAAATACTATCTTTGCCTTGATTGTGCCACATAAACAGCAATAGCCTCTTATGCCGAGAGCAGGACAAAAGAACAAGGCCGTCAAGCGGAACAATTATCTTTTTTTTATTGCCATAGATAAATACCAAAAGGTAGCGCGTCTCAACAATTGCGTAAGGGATGCCCGTGACGTATTGTCTGTGCTGTTACAGAAATATCACTTTAAAAAGGAGCGTCTTGTCGCTTTGTTCGATGAGAAAGCTACGAGGGCGAATATTATCCGGTATTTGCAATATTTTGCAGAGAAGTTGACTGAGAATGATAACCTCCTTATTTATTTTGCAGGGCATGGATATTACAACCAAACCACAAATACGGGCTATCTGGTGCCTGTGGATAAAGGTAACTTTTGGGACTACATTTCCAATGACGATTTTTTGCGTTATGTTGCTTCCATAAAAACTTTCCATACTTTTTCTGGACTTTGCTACTTTTTTAAGGCCAAATAAAAAAGAAATCCTGATGATTTAGCATCTTTGTAAAAATCAAAACAACTAAGGATGCTAACACTACCACCAGGATTTCAGCGCACAATATCGTTTTTTTCTGCGACATTTCGCAAGGATGTATGGAAAAAAGTTGTGCTGCTCCTTACGGGAGCTATCATTTGCCCGGGAAGCCGGACGGTTTGCAAGCTGTTGCGGAGTGTAGGCCTCCACAGGGAGCGTTGCTTTGCCAAGTACCATCGCCTGCTGAATCGGGACAAATGGTCTGCCAAGTGGATTGCTGAGGTACTGCTCAAGACCTTGGTACGCACTTTTACTGCAGACGGGGAGGAACTGGTCTTTGCTCTG
>JALVES010000296.1 GCA_027030635.1 Saprospiraceae bacterium
TCTTCTCTCTCTATGACCCCATAAAGGTAGTGTGGAAATTAGTCAGAGGCGATATGTTAGAGCGCTTTTTTGATTTCTCAATGGTTCTGACAATTCATCAAAATGTATCGGAGAGGATGAATTCCTCCGCCCTCAGAGCACGGATGCAGCCGTGAAGTTGGTGTATCGGTTTGTGTTTTGAGATGATTTGTTAGCTTTGTTCTTGATTAGATGGCGTAGGCTGTCCAAATCATGGAGTACAAATAAAATTTGCCATTATGAAAACTTTATTTTGCATTGTTCTTTTTTGGAATGTGTCTCTCATCTCCGGTTTAGCCCAGGATGGGCCGGTTGGTGTTAAGATTGAATGGGGTGAATTGTCTGAGAAAGATGCCAAGTTTGAGATTCATGAAGTTGCGGGGTATGATGGAACAGACCTTTATGTTACGAAGGTAAATAAGAGGGGGTATTCTGACAGCAGGCCATCTCTTGCAAGCTATGATCGTGCTTCTTTAGAGCGGGAAGTGTTTGAAAAAATAAAGTTGAAAGGGGACGAAAGGAAGCAGAAGTTTCAGTTTGCCGTATATTTCCAGGATAGTTTGTATATTTTTTTCTTTTCTAACTTGTCTGACTTAGGTGTTTTGAGTGTACAGACTTTTGATGAATCTACTCTCCAACCCCGTGATGATTTGAGGAGAGTGCTTCAAGTTGATTTTTCAAGAAAGGGCGCACTTCAATTCAGGGAGTTTCGATATCAACTATCTGAAGATTCTTCAAAATTGTTGGTCTATTACAATATTCCGGATGGCGCCCCTCAGGACGATCGTTTTGGGCTTTGTTTATTTGGTCGGGGGATGAAGCGTTTATGGAGTAGGGATATTCAGACGCCTTATCAAGAGAGGATGTTTTCGCCTGTAAATTTTTTAGTGTCGGACTCAGGGGATGTTTACATGTTGGCACAGTTTGTTAACGCTACGATTCAAAGTGCGGACAGGCCTAAAAAACCTCTTCTTACTTATGTTGTTTTTGCGGTATTGGAGGGTGGCGATTTTCAGAGCAGTTATGTGTTGAAGGGAGAGGATGTGTTTCTTTTACGTGCAGCTATAGCTTTTGCGCCGGAGGGGCGCCTTATGTGTGCCGGGCTTTACGGGCGGGATGGTTTTAACATGGCAGGCAGCTATGTTCTTCAATTTGATGCAAGGTTAGAGGAAGTGCTTTTTAGAGAGTTTTATGAGTTTGATTCAGATTTTTTGAAAAAAGATTGGCCTCATTATGAAGGTGCTCTTAAAAAAGCTAAGAGGAAAGGGTATGAATTGGGCTTGCATTTTTATGATTATTTAGACATATTACCCACGGGCGATGGCAATGCTTTTCTTTTGGCTGAGCAATTTCGTTATGTTAGTTTGGTCGGTTCCGGGAATCAGAGGCGAACAGCTTACAGGCGCGACAATATATTTGTGATGAGAATTACGCCGAAGGGGCATATCAGGTGGGTGCAGAAAGTGCCTAAAAGACAACTGCTGTATCAAAGAAATGATGGGCGGTACTCTTATCTTCCGCTCGTTCGCAATGATGAGCTTTATCTCTTCTTTAATACGCTTTCCGGCGCTTCTGATCAGACATTAACTCCTTTTGATGGAGGTGTGTCTAATTCGCAGGCAGTTATGGTAGTTATAGACCTTCAGGGAGATCAACGCAAAGAGGTTTTGTTTGCCGGAAAAGATGTGCAAGTAGTCTTTTTGCCCAAATATTCCCGGCAAATATCAAATGAGGAGGTCTTTCTGCTTGGGGAGTATGGAAAATACGACAGGGCCGGTTGGTTGAGATTTGAGGACTAATTGCATTGCGAAAGAATCTTTACCTTTGTTGCTTTACACGGATTTGGCGAAAGCCTGAACCAAACCATTTGTGATGTATAGACTGATTGGCTTTGTTTTTTTGATTGTTTTTTTGATCTTTTTTGCAAACAGTTGTCACTTGGGGCAAAGAGGCAGGGGGAGCGCTGTAGAAGAGCAGGAAGATGATTTCCAGGTAGTTGGAGCGATGAAAAATGTCATGTGGAAGGGCGAACTTGCGGGCATTGTAGATTTGGATACCCTTGCAGGGCGGAGCGGCCTTTACGGCCTTGGGCCTGAGGAGTATCTGAGAGGGGAATTGCTCATCCTCGATGGGCGGTCTTATGTGTCGCGGGTGTTGTCTGATTCGGAGATGGTGGTTGAGGAGACTTATCAGGTGAAGGCTCCCTTTTTTGTCTATGCACATCAGAAAGCGTGGGAGGAGATTGTCCTGCCTTCCGAGATCAGGGACGAGAAAGCATTGGAGCGCTTTGTGGACAGTCTTTCGCAGGAGCGCAAGAGGCCTTTTGTCTTTAAAGTGCAGGGGCCTGTTGAGCGGGCGCTTATCCATGTCCAAAATTTGCCGAAAGGCCAAACAGTCAGCTCTCCCAAGGAAGCCCATCAGGGGCAAGTGAACTATCCGCTCGGAAAGGGCGAAGTGGATATCGCAGGCTTTTTTTCTACGGAGCATAAGGGGATT
>JALVES010000297.1 GCA_027030635.1 Saprospiraceae bacterium
GACGGTGATCTCCCACCTGGTCTTTTCAGAAAACGGCAGTTTTTGCTCATTGATGATGTGGTATCCCAAGCCACTTTGGTAGTTGAGCTGTTGTTGCAGTCGGATGATGCGGGACTGAATGATTTTGAGGATGGAGACTTTAGCGGGCCGGCCGTTTACAAAACGAACTTCGAGTTGACGGATGTTGAGTGTGCTGTCTATGGCGGCGTAGCGGATGGTGGAGAGTCGTTGGCCGGCAAAAATGGAGTCGGTTACATAGCGCTCTCGCCAGGCCGGTCTGTTGATGTCGCAGCGGCGGAAGATGTCGAGTTCGTCTTTCCAGGGCAGGCTGTCGAAGGTATGAATTTCTTCTTTGCCGTCTATGAGCGTGCGCTTTTGCCAGGGGCCGCCGAGGCTGTCCATGTGGGTGGCTTCAGCGTCCATGAAAGCGGCGAGGTCAAAAAAGGGCTTTTCTGCCATCCGGCCCTGCCGGTCGGCTTCATCAGAGAGGCAGGCTGTGAAGAATACCAAACAGCTCAGGTAAAGCACGAACGCCGGCAGCGACAAAGGCAAAGGGCGGGGCATGGCGCTGTTAATCTTTGAGGGCTCCCTTGCCGTTGGTGCTGAAGTTGACCAGGGAGGCGAAGGCTTCCACGCGCTTTTCAATGGTGTCGGCGTCCAATTCGGTGAGGCGCTCGATGCCGAATTTTTCCACGCAGAAGGAGGCCATGGCTGAGCCGTAGATGATGGCCCGCTTCATGTTGTCGAAAGAGATTTCGTCCGTTTGTGCCATGTAGCCCATGAAGCCGCCGGCAAAGGTGTCGCCGGCCCCGGTGGGGTCGAAAACTTCGTATAGTGGCAGGGCCGGAGCAAAGAAAATCTGATCTTCATAGAAGAGCAAAGCCCCGTGTTCGCCCTTTTTGATAATGAGGTAGCGCGGCCCCATTTCGCGGATGCGCTCCGCGGCGCGCACGAGGGAGTACTCTTCTGACATCTGGCGCGCTTCCTCGTCGTTGATGATGAGGATGTCAATCTTCCTGAGCACCTGCATGAGGTCGTCCCAGGCCGTGTCCATCCAGAAGTTCATGGTATCCATGGCGACCAGCTTGGGGCGATTCTCGATTTGTTGGATGACCTGCATTTGCACCTGGGGCGTGAGGTTGCCGAGCATGACGTAGTCGGGGTTTTCCCAGCCTTTCGGCAAATGGGGCTGAAAGTCTGCGAGCACGTTGAGCTGCGTGTCGAGGGTGTCGCGGGCATTCATGTTGTCGTGATAGCGGCCGGCCCAGAAAAAGGACTTTTCGCCCTCGCGGCGCTGAAGCCCCTCGAGCTCTACGCCCCTTTGCTGCATAAACTCCAGGGTTTTCTCGGGAAAATCATCGCCTATGACCGAGACTAAGCGAATGGGGCGCGCAAAATAAGAAGCTGCCAGGCTGATGTAAGTGGCTGCACCGCCTACGATGCGCTCGGCGCATCCGCGGGGTGTTTCTATGCTGTCAAAGGCTACTGTGCCGACGGTGAGTAAGCTCATGCTGTGTTTCTGTTCAGGTTCAAAAAGAGGCCCTTTCTTATGGGCAGCTGCAAAGATGAGAAAAAAACGCCTAAAAAATTTTTTCGGAGCCTTGTACATTATTTGAAAAGGTCGTAAATTTGCACCCGCCTTTGGAAAGCAAGGGCACTCTTGCATGCCAAAAGCCTCCATAGCTCAGTTGGTTAGAGCGGCGGACTGTTAATCCGTAGGTCCCAGGTTCAAGTCCTGGTGGGGGCGCAAAACGAAAGGGTTGTACACGCGTACAACCCTTTTTTATTGGATGGTCTCTTCTGCCAATGGTTCATTAAGTTTTTGATCACCTGTCTCCATTGAAAAACAGGCTATCAAGTTGAACCGGCTTAAAAATCCGCGAAAACCCGCGTCATCCGCGTCATCCGCGTTCTATCATGTCACTATTGACGGTAGGCAACAATGCCGTAATAGAACGCGGACTTCGGCAAGCTCAGCCTAAAGATTTTCGCGGGTGCGGCGGATTTTCGCGGGTTCTAAGGAAGGTTCAATTGTCAGATGGTGTCATTTATTTTATGCCACTTTGTAATCAAGCCTGAATTGGAAAAAATAAAGGATGTATTCAAAAATTGCTGAAATTTCGGCTTAATGAACCATTATTCTGCGAACAGCCGGTAGAATGGAATAAAAGAGACCTTTGTTACACCGGCATAGATGCTCGTCTCCAGAGAAAGATTGACGATCAGCGCCCGGGCAGGCTGATATTTCTTCAAAAAGCTGTGGAAAGAACGCGAAATGGAAGTTCTCTTCAGGTCTTGAAATTTTACTTCTACGGGAATTTGCTCATAGCCTTTGTCTATAATGAAGTCTATTTCGGCTTTGTCTTTGCTTCTCCAGTACTTGATGTTCCAGTTGTTTGCGAGGGCCTTTTCGAAGAGGATATTGAAAACAAAGTTTTCGAAGATCATCCCCATATTGACGGGAGGCTCCAAGCGTCCGGCAAGGTTTAAAGCGTAGTTGCGCAGGCCGGT
>JALVES010000298.1 GCA_027030635.1 Saprospiraceae bacterium
TAATGAGTAGGGTTGTCTGTTGTCGGTTGAATCGGTTGAATCGGTTGAATCGGTTAAATCGGTTGAATCGGTGAAATCGGTGAAATCGGGCAAATTTGTTGTCGGTTGTCGGTTGTCGGTTGTCGGTTGTCCGTTGTCCGTTTTTTGATGTATATCTGTTAGTTTTTAAGTAAGCACTAAACACTAAACGCTAAACACTAAACGCTAAACACTAAACGCTAAACGCTAAACGCTAAACGCTAAACGCTAAACAAAAAAACTGTAAACTGTAAACAGTAAACTACAAACAGTAAACTATAAACTATGCAAAGACCTTTCACATTCCTATTGTTGTTTACCACCTTATGGCTGAGTTCCTGCGTTCGTCCGCCGGATTATCCGGTGGAGCCGCATATTGAGTATGTATCTATGAGCAAGAGCACTTTGTTGCAGGGGCAGGGCCCGGAGGACACTACCTATATTACCATCAGTTTTACAGATGGGGACGGCGATTTGGGGCATTTCAAAGACGGCAGTGAGGAGCAGGTGCTGGATTTGTTTTTGACGGATTTGCGCACCGGCGCTCAGTCGGAGTCTTTTATCATTCCCTTTGTGCCGGAGTTGGGATCGGGCAATGGCGTTTCCGGCGAAATTACGCTTCGCGTATTGACGACCTGTTGCATTTTCCCGCCTTACGTTACGGATGCGGCAGCGCCCTGTGAGCCCTCACAGCAGTATCCGGTGGATACGCTGCGCTATGAAATATACCTCGTGGACAGGGCGGGAAATGAGAGCAATCGGGTAGAGACTGAGGATATATTTTTATTGTGTCAGTGATATTAAAATATATCCGAACTAAGATACCTTTCTCCACGGTCGGGCAGGATGCAGAGGATGAGGGCGGGTTTTTCTGTGGCGGGCAGTTTTTGGATGAGTTTTCGGGCTGCGGCCACTGCGCCGCCGCCGCTCATGCCGCAGAAGAGGCCTTCTTTTCGGGCGAGGTAGCGCGCCATTTCTGTGGCTTCTTCCTTGGTAACGGTGATTTTTTCATCTACGACTGTGGGGTCGAAGATGGCCGGCATGAATTCGGGCGACCATTTTCGGATGCCCGGGATGCCGCCTTTTTCGTCGGGCTGGGCGCCGATGATTCGGATGTCGGGATTTTGTTGTTTGAGGTAGCGTCCTGTGCCGGTGATGGTGCCGGTGGTGCCCATGGCCGAGACGAAGTGGGTGATGGCGCCGCGGGTGTCGCGCCAGATTTCCGGACCGGTGGTTTGGAAGTGGAAGAGCGGGTTGTTGGGATTGGCGAATTGATTGATGAGGAAGTCTCCGTTTTCGCGGGCTGTTTCTTCGGCCAGGATGCGGGAGTATTCGATGGTTTTTTCTGCCGGGGTAAGGATGACTTCTGCGCCATAGGCCCGCATGGTTTTGACGCGTTCGACGGTGGCATTTTCGGGCATGAAGAGGGTGATGGGAATGCGTTTGCGCGCGGCGATCATAGCCAGGGCGATGCCGGTGTTGCCGCTGGTGGCTTCGAGTATGCGTTTGCTGCCGCCTTCGCTGATGATGCCCTGTTTTAAAGCGTCGCGTATCATGCCCCAGGCTGCGCGGTCTTTGACGCTGCCGCCCGGGTTTTGGCCTTCCAATTTGACGAGGAGGCGGGCCCGTTCATTTGACAGGGTTTCCAAAGGCAGGGTAGGGGTGTTTCCAATAAGCCGGATCATGGGAAGGGAATTTGGGCTTTATTTTCCGTAATAAATTTTGGAGTTCGGCGGCACACTTTTGACCAGCCAGACATTTCCGCCTATGATGCTGTCGTGGCCTACTGTGGTTTTGCCGCCAAGTATGGTGGCTCCTGCATAAATGACCACGCGATCCTCTATGGTGGGATGCCGTTTGGTCTGTGCCAGCTCTTTTTCAACACTGAGGGCGCCCAGCGTAACGCCCTGATAGATTTTGACGTCGGCGCCAATTTCGGTGGTCTCGCCAATGACGATGCCGGTGCCGTGGTCTATGCAGAAGCGCGGTCCGATGCGGGCAGCGGGGTGGATATCTATACCGGTTTTGCTGTGGGCGTGTTCGGAGAACATGCGTGCCAGGGAGCGCAGTTCCAGCTCCACAAAGCGATGTGCCACGCGATGCACGGCTATGGCCAAAAAGCCCGGATAGGTATGGATGACTTCAGCTATGCTGCGCGCCGCGGGGTCGCCCATGTAAATGGCATCTGCATCCGTTAGAATCTTTTCGCGCAGCCCGGGCAGGCTCTCAAAAAAGGCCTGTACGAGGTTTTCGGGCTCTTGCTCTTCGCAGCCCCTGTGCAGCAGACTGAGCAATTGACTTTTCAGGCTTTCGCCAAATGTGCGAAAGGCCAACTCATGCTCAAACCGCTTGTTGGAAAAGGCCGGAAAGAGCCAGGCCAGCAGGCAATGCAGCCAATCGCTGGCCTCATCGGGCGAAGGCAATACCCGCGCGTGCAGGTGCTCCTGATACAGTTTGCGTATGAAAGTGTCATTCATGAGGGTAAATGTA
>JALVES010000299.1 GCA_027030635.1 Saprospiraceae bacterium
ACCTGACCGGTGTGATTATCATGGTGGTGAACTTGTGGAAGACCATGGCTGCAGGCCAGTTTGTGGGCGATGAAGAGGCAGAAGCTCCGGCTTTGGAGCCTTATGCTGCTCATGGCAAAGAGTACTGGCACAAGTGGATCGAGCGCAAGCCTGTACAGATGTTGATCGTATCTTTGATCATGGTGCTTATTGGAGGTATTGTGGAGATTGCTCCCATGATGTTTGTAAGCGACAATGTGCCTAAGATAAAATCTGTAGAGCCTTATACACCCTTGGAATTGGCCGGTCGGGATCTTTATATCCGCGAGGGATGCCTGGGGTGCCACTCTCAGATGATTCGCCCCTTCCGCTCTGAGACCGAGCGCTATGGAGAATACTCCAAATCGGGAGAGTTCATTTACGACCGCCCCTTCCTTTGGGGGTCTAAACGCACCGGTCCCGACCTGCATCGCATAGGCGGCAAGTACAATGAGGCCTGGCATTACAACCACATGCTGGATCCACAGAGCATTTCGCCGCAATCCATTATGCCGCGTTATCCGTGGCTGCACGAGAGAATCTTGGATACTTCTTTGCTTCCTGCCAAGATTCGCACCCTGCGGAGCAAGCCTATAGGTACGCCTTATGCTTACAAAACGGACGAGGATATTCTTAAGGCTGTGGATAAGCAGGCGAAGGAGATTGCCGACAATTTGCGTGAGCAATTGCCGAATTTGGAAGATGAGCAGTTGGAAAAACGAGAAATCATCGCTCTGATTGCTTATCTCGAACGCCTCGGCACGGACATCAAGAAGTAAAAACACAGAGACGGAGGCCCCGCCTCCGTCTCTCCAATGAAAACACCATGTTTAAATTCTTGCTTCAGGGAGACGACTTCAATTGGATGGCCATATTCGGGCTGATTACTTTTGTCGTGCTTTTTGTCATCGTCTTGATAGCCGTGTTTGTCAAAGATTCGGCTTCTATGAACAGAATGGCACAGATGCCTCTGGACGATGATGATGAAAAAGCGTAAACATAGACTCTCTGAATTAAAAAAAAAGACCAACATGAAAAATAAACGCCGGATACTCTTTGTCGTATGGAGCCTTTTTATGGCTTTTCCCGCCTGGCTTTTTGCTCAGGATGCTGCAGCGCCTGCCGCTTCGGGAAGCACAGATGATACAAACCTGGTCAAGTGGTTGATCATCTTGGCTGCGGCCATCATCATCATTGCCGTCTTGGCTCTTTTTAAGACGCTCAATGCCATGCTCAAAGTGCAGGAGATGAATGCCCTGCGCGAGTTGGGAATGGAAGAAGCCGCCCAAAAACTGGCTGCCGAAAGGCATATCCCCTGGTGGCGCCGAATGCTGGAACGCTGGACAGATGCCGTACCCATTGAGCAGGAGAAGGATGTACTCTTCGAACATGAATACGATGGCATCCAGGAACTCGACAACAAGCTCCCGCCCTGGTGGCTGGCGCTCTTTTACATCACCATTGCCTTTGCCGTGGTTTACATTTTCTACTATCACATCTCCGGAATGGGCATGAGCTCTCACGAAATGTATGCTCAGGAAATGAAACAGGCCGAAGCAGCCGTGGCTAACTACAAAGCCACTCATGCTGCCGCTTTGGACGAATCCTCGGTAACCCTGGCCAAGGATGATGCTACGCTCTCCATCGGAGAAACAGTTTATAAAACGAACTGCGTCTCCTGCCACGGTGGCCAGGGAGAAGGCGGCATCGGCCCCAATCTCACGGATGCGTACTGGCTCCACGGAGGTGGCATTCAGAATGTCTTTAAGACCATCTCCAATGGGGTTCCCGAGAAAGGAATGTTGTCTTGGAAAAGCCAGTTGAAACCCGAGCAAATCCAAGCCGTGGCCAGTTATATCCTGGTGAAATTACAGGGCACAAACCCGCCCAATGCCAAAGAGCCGCAGGGCGAGCTTTATGCAGACGAAGCGGACCAGGCCACGGATGAGTCGGGCGCGGATGAAACCAATGGAACGCCGGCTGTAGATGAAACGGCTCTTTCTATCGGGGAGGTCATTTACAAAACGAATTGCATACCCTGCCACGGTAACCAGGGCGAAGGTACCATCGGCCCCAACCTGACCGACAAGTACTGGATACACGGAGGAAGCCTGCAGGACGTCTTAAAAGTCATCAACGAGGGCGTGCCGGAAAAAGGCATGCTGGCCTGGAAGGATCAGTTGAAGCCCGATCAAATCGAAGCTGTGGCCAACTACATCCTGGTTAAGTTACAGGGCACAAACCCGCCCAATGCCAAAGAGCCGCAGGGCGATTTGTATGAGCCTGAAAATTAAAGGCATTTAGTCCGGCGCAAGCTACCTTGCGCCGGACTGTTTTTTACACTTCCCCAACTGCAGCTAAACGCTGTAAACTATGTCAACCATTAAACAACCTCAACCTCCTCAGGGAGAATCTTTTAGAGACCATATCTCTACTGTTGATGAAAAGTCCGGTAAGCGAATTTGGGTTTACCCCAAG
>JALVES010000300.1 GCA_027030635.1 Saprospiraceae bacterium
AATTTAAGTACACGGCTCGCAAGCTGAGCGCCGAGTTGCGCTATTACTTTTTGAAAAAGCGCAGCGGCCTGTTTCTCGGCTATCAAATGTCGCACACCTCTTTTGGCTATAAGCTCAAAGGCCGGAAGCCCGACTTCGACATTTCCGTGCCCTATGGAAGTGCGTTCAGCTCTTCGCTGACGCTGGGTCTGGAGGCCCGTTTAGATGAGGACACCAAGTTGGGTGTCAACACCTTTGGAGGCTTGATACTGGGCACGGAGCAGCCGATTTACGGGATTGAGATGTACGTGAGTTGTGCCTTTTGAGTGTATTCGTTAAAAATAAAAAAAGCCCGCACATGCGGGCTTTTTTTATTCCTTCTACTCTTCTTCTTCATAGGCTTTGATGATTTGCCGGACGAGGCGGTGCCGCACTACGTCGGATTCATTCAGGCGGATGGTGGCGATGCCTTCGAGTTTTTCCAGTCGCCGGATGGCGTCAATCAACCCTGATCGGGCATTTCGCGGCAGGTCAATTTGAGAGAGGTCGCCTGTGATGACGCATTTGGCGGAGGGGCCGAGTCGCGTCAGGAACATTTTGATTTGCATGGGGGTGGCATTCTGGGCTTCGTCGAGGATGACGAAGGCGTTGTCGAGTGTTCGCCCGCGCATAAAGGCGAGGGGGGCCACTTCGATGGTGCGGTTTTGCATGAAGTAGTTGAGCTTGTCTGCGGCCAGCAGATCGTCTAAGGCGTCGTAGAGCGGGCGGAGATAGGGATCTACTTTGTCTTTGAGGTCGCCCGGGAGGAAGCCGAGGTTTTCGCCGGCTTCTACGGCGGGGCGGGTGAGGATGATCTTGCGTACCAGTTTGTTTTTGAGCGCACGCACGGCCATGACTACGGCCATATAGGTTTTGCCCGTGCCGGCGGGGCCGATGCCGAAGACGATGTCGTTTTGCTCGATGGCTTTGACGAGGCGCCGCTGATTGGGCGTCTTGGCTGCAATGCGACGGCTGCTGCGGCCGTAGAGCAGGGTATCGCCTTTTTCAAAGACCTGGGCGTGTTCTTCGCCCAGCAGGCGGTGTATGGTTTGTGTGCTCAGCTCGTCTTGTTCGCGCACTACGCGCACCATGGCTTCGAATTTAGCCTTGGCGCGTTGGGTTTGCTTCTTCTCCCCCAGCAGGCGTAAATGGCTGCCGCGGGCTGTGATGGATATCTCGGGGAATGCCCGGCGCAGCAGATTGAGTTTGGCGTCGTTTTCTCCGTACAATTCCCGAAAATCTACCCCTTCAACGGTCAAAATGATTTCACTAAGGTTGCCGATGGTCGTAAAAATTTTGGGTTAAAAAATAGTTTCGCCACTTTTCCTCATATTTGCGGAAGCGAAACGAATACCGGCAGTTTCTACATGGCTGCCCGTATTCTTCTGTACAAAAATACAAAAAAATAAATTCGCGAGCGCTTTGGTGCAGAATTTATTTGACCTCATTGCCTATGCCCGTCATAACCCTGACGACCGATTTGAGTACACAAGACCACTACCTGGCGCTCTTGAAGGGGCGGCTGTTGGCTATTGCACCTGATTGGCCCGTGATAGATGTGCGGCATGCACACTCGAATTTCCGCCTGACGCCCGGAGCCTATGCTCTGGCGCAGACCTGGCGGGCCTTTCCCGAAGGCAGCCTGCATCTCTGTGCCTTGAGTTGTTTTTACAAGAAGCCCTCTTTTCTCTTTGCCGTGCATGAAGGACATTATTTTGTAGCGCCCGATAACGGCCTGCTCTCTCTCTTCCTCGCTTTCAGCCCCGACCGCTATGGGCATACAGGTTTAGAGCGCTATCAGCTCTCCGACTTGGAGCAACTTTATCGTTTGGAGACGCCTGCCGATATGACCTTTTCTGTCATGGAGGTTTTTGCCGGGGTTGTGCAGTATCTCAAAGCCGGCAAGCCCGTTGAGGAGATTGGCATCCCCGCCCGCGATGCTGTGGAATACGTGCCGCTTGCACCGGTGATTGGCAAGGACTATGTGCGCGGCACGGTTATCTATACCGATCACTTTGGCAATGCAATTCTCAACGTCAGCAAAAAACTCTTTCAGCGGGTGGGGAAGGGGCGCAGGTTTGCCCTCTTTTTTAAGAACAACAGCCCGCTGACGCAGCTCAGCCGGCATTACGGCGAAGTGCCCGTAGGAGAGCCGCTCTGCCTTTTTAACACCGCCGGCCTGCTCGAAATTGCGGTTCACATGGGAAACGCCTCCGAGCTTTTCAGTTTGCGTACCGACGATACCGTACAAATAGAATTTCAGCCATGAAAGAGAGCGAAATAAGCCTGCTTCAACGCATCGTGCGCCTGAGTTTTGAACCCGAAAAGGTAGAGGACTTTCTCCTCATATTTCGCGAAAGCGCACCCCTTATCCGCCGGTTTCCGGGTTGCCGGGGCCTGCAGTTGTGGCGCGATGCCGAGGTGCCCAACGTCCTTTACACCTACAGCCTTTGGCAGGATGCCGAAGCCCT
>JALVES010000301.1 GCA_027030635.1 Saprospiraceae bacterium
AGCTGCCGACCTGGTCGTCAAAGGTGTCGAAGGAGCCATTACCAACAAGCGCGTTACCTACGACTTCCACCGCCTCATGGAGGGCGCAACGCTGCTGAAGTGCTCCGAATACGGCGAGGAAGTGGTCGCTAATATGTAAGCCATGCCCTGCTCTGTTGCGGGTTGGGTTTGTACCGCCTGCAACAGAGCCTTAAAACTCACCCGTTATGAAAAGATTCTCCTTTCTCCTCACTGTTCTTTTTGTATGTGGCTTTCAGGGGCTCTTTGCCCAGGGGCCTATAGATGGCTACATGAAAGGAAAAGGCATTGTTGATTTTGCCTTCACCTATTCTACGGAGTCCTTCAACACCTATCTGTTTGGCAAGGAGCGACAGTCCATTTCCAACAGGACGCAGACAGTGAGTCTCTTCGCTACCGGTGGCTTGACCAATAGCGTGGATTTTGTCGTCTCTGTGCCTTACATCTGGACGGATTCGCTCAACAGGAATTTTCAGGATGCCATTGTGGCCATCAAATTTCTGAACGGAGAAAGTGAGGGCGCTCATGGCAAATGGTCGCTGATCACGGCTTTGGGCCTGAGTTTTCCCATGGCCAATTACCGCACGGATACGGAGCGCCCGATAGGGCAGAAGGCCATCGTCTTTCAGCCCCGCCTCCTGGCTCAGTATCAGGATCAGTCGGGCCTGTTTACCATGTTTCAGTCGGGCGTGGATTTTCGCATTTCGCCCTCCGATCAACTCAGCTTTCCCTTTATCTGGAGGGTCGGTTATGCCGGACGCAAGATTTATGTGGATGCCTGGCTGGATATATTTAAAACCCTTAATCCGGGCGTGGACACGGGCATACAGGCCGGCTCCGGATCGGATTGGTACAAAGCAGGTGGTACGGTTTATGTGCCTTTCGGCAAATCCTTTGGACTCTTTGTAAGTGGCGCCGTCTATCTCGGCGGTCGCAACATCGGTCTCGCTCAGCGTCTGAATGCGGGCTTCGTTTGGCGAAAGCAGTAAGCCTGCAAGTTATAAAAAACAGCGCGCGGCTCTGTACGGAAGTGCAGAGCCGCTTTTTTTTGTATTTTCGCCAACGTTCTTTTTAATCTGCTCGTATTACATTTGCCGGCCCTGCCAGGGTCGGCAAAATCACATTGGAGACGAATGCCCAAACCTGCACTCATACAAGCAGCCCGAAAGGGCGACAGGCGCGCTCAGAAGGAGCTCTTTGCCTATTGCTATGATTTGCTCATGGGCGTTTGCATGCGTTATGAAAAGGACGAGTATCAGGCGAGAGCTATGCTTAACATGGCTTTTCTAAAGATTTTAAAAAATCTCCATAAATACAGCTTGGAATCGCCTTTTGATGCCTGGGCCCGAAGAATTGCGGTAAACACGCTGATAGACTCTTACAGGAAACAACGCAGAGAGCACGAAAAAGTCATGTACGTTGACTTTAGCGATGGGGCCAATCAGCATCTCGCAGGCGTTGACTACAACGAAGTCGAACAAACCCTGAGTCGTGAAGCAGTGGAGCAGATGCTTCAACAATTGCCCGAAACAGCGAGGCGGGTTTTTAATCTTTACGTCATGGAAGGGTATAAGCACGCAGAAATAGCTGCCTTGCTGGGCTTTACGGAAAGCACTTCCCGCTGGCATCTCGGCGTGGCGAGAAAACAACTCAAAGCCATGTTGCAACGCGCTATGGCAGAAGAACAGGTTATTGTCAGAACTTTAAAGAGTACCTTATGAACCCTCTGGATCGCTTCTTTAAAAACAAGTTGAGTGAGCCCCATGCCTACCCTGGTATGGAAGATCAGTGGGCCGAAATAGAGCAACTGCTGGATGAGCAAAAACCTGTTGCATGGTGGCAAAATCGCCGGCTGATTGGAGCGGTATTGTTCGCTCTATTGTTAGCGCTGCTCAGTATCAGAATATCCCATTCTGTGGAAAAACAAGCAGAAGAACAAGCTGCCGATCCAATATCCGAAGACATCCGCAACAGCAGCCCATCCGTACATGCAAACCTGCCCCAAAAACAGAAATCAATAAAGCCAAAAAACAAAGATGAACACCTAAACCCCTCAACCCTCAACGCTCAACGCTCAACCCTAAACGCTAACCCCTCAACCCTAAACACTAAACCCTCAACGCTAAACGCTAAACGCTCAACCCTAAACCCTAAACAGTCAACTCTAAACTCTAAACTCTCAACTCTAAACCATCAACTCAAAATAGAAATTCGCCACTTACAAGCCCCCGCATCCAATGCCCGTATCCCGATGATTGTGCCTTTGCGTCACACGCAGTTTGGCGCAAGCTTAGAGGCGGGAGTCAACTTTGTGAGCGCTCAGCCACAGGCCGATCTCGCCGCTTTGGCATTTGCCGAAAGGCGTCTGACCGACGGGCTGTCGGCACAGCTCGGCATGGGCCTGGCACGCAGAGGCTTGTACAAAATGCCGGCGGGAAGCGCTGTGCAGGAAGCTTATGGCCTGGCC
>JALVES010000302.1 GCA_027030635.1 Saprospiraceae bacterium
CATCAACCTCTCGGCAGGAGCTACCACCAACTTCCTCAGCCAGACCTTTGAGTTCAACAACCTCTCGCTGTCCATCGGCGGCAAGCAGAAATTTGGCTATCGAAATGCCAAGGCCTACTATCTCATCGCCATCCGCGGAGAATATACGCTCTGGACCAACCTCGGCAAGTACGAAGACCAAAACAACACTTATTTGTTCTTGCCGGTGGAGGGCCTGGTCAGGCGTTTTAATTACGGGGTAACCGTTGGCGGCGGCTTCGAGTGGTCTTTTGGCGAACTCGTCGGAGGCATTCTGGAGTTTAGCGTCTCGCCGGATTTCTCTTACCAGTATCGCCAGCCGCCTTTGCAAAATGTACCCAGCCCGTATCAACCCGGTGTCTATACCGACATCCCCGAGCGCCAGATACGCAACCTCAGCTTTGAAATCAGCTTGGGCCTGCGCTTCCTGCGCATTGTGGAATACATTGACTGACAACTATGAGAAAATTACTGTTTTTTGCTCTGTTTTTAATTTTGGCGAAAGCCGCAACAGCCCAGGAAGCTCCGGAGGCTTCTGCAAGTGATAGTACGAAGGTTTTTGATGTGCTGCCCGAGATGCCGCGCTTCCCCGGTTGTGAATTTCCGGATAGTTCTCTTGCCTTTCGGCAAAAATGTGCCGAGGCTCGCTTGTATGAATACTTGTACAGCCGCCTGGTTTATCCGGACTCTGCCCGCGAACAGGGCCTGGAAGGAACTGTGGTCGCCTCCTTTATCGTCAGGGAAGACGGCAGCATAGACAGCATTCATATTGTACGCGACATAGGCGGCGGTTGCGGAGAAGAGGTGTTGCGGGTGTTGCAGATGATGCAGGCCGACAGCATCCGCTGGCGCCCGGGCTATAACGATGAGGGACAGCCCGTGGCCGTACACTTCAATCTGCCGGTGCGTTTTAAATTGGAAACACCCCTGCCTTATGCCCTGGTCCATGGAGACACCGTTTACGTAGAGGTAGATAGCCTGCCCCGTTTTAAAGGCGGGGATGAAGCGTTAGAACAATTCTTGCGCGAGAACCTTCATTACCCTCTGTTGGTTGAGGATACCTGCATCCTCGGAGATATGAACGTGGATTTGCTGATCAATCCCGATGGCAGTGTGAAAGTGCTCAATGTGTTGGATTATCACGGCCTGGGATTTGACTATCAATTTGAGGCCATTCAGTTGGCTACTTCTACCTATGGGCACTGGGTGCCGGCCATGTATGAGGGCAGGGCGGTGCCGACTTCTTACATGCTGTACATCTTTTTCGAGCCTCAGGGCGATGATTGTGCCGGCTTGAAATTGCAATACGAACAGGCGCAGCAGGATGCCATAGAGGGCTTAAAACTCTTCAACGAAGATCAAAAAGAGGAGGGCCTGGCCCTGCTCAACAAAGCCATCGAAGCCTTTCCCAACAATGCCAATTTTCGCTATACCCGCGCTCAGATGTACCTCGCATTAGAAGAGATGGAAAAAGCCTGCGAAGACCTCAGCGCTGTGCGCCAAAACATGGTCTTGCCTATGGTAGAGCAGCTATATCCGCTCATCTGCCGTTAAAGAAAAAGGCTTGAAAACGAGGCCTTTAGAAACAAACAAAAAACCAAAAACATGAAACGCCACACGCTCCTTTTACTCCTTTTTGTTTCTTTATTCATTGCCTGCCAAAATGAGCCTGAAGGCCCGGGCTTTAAACGGGGCAGCATTAAAGTGCTTAAAGAAGTCAATAAAAATGGCGATTACCGCTATCGGGGGGATTTGGTCAAAGCCGTTTCCTGGGAGGACCTCAAAGGCAAAAACACCTTCATCATGTCTGCCCGCCCCAAATTCCAAATTTCCGAAGAGCTGTATCGCAAACGCTTCTACGCCTATCACTACGTGCAGACACCGGATACCCTCATACGCATCCACTACATGACGGATGCAGCCGATTCCTGCATCTGCGATTGCGAAGTGTCCCTCGTGGACGGCAAAATCCACATAGACGATTTAAATGGCGATGAAATTGCCGAGCTGTGGTTTGCCTACTATTTAGACAACCGCTGCGATGTCAGCCCCGTCGAAATGGGCATGGCGCTCTGGTCCAACGGCAGGCAGCTCCTCCTGCGTGGCCCGGTACCACCTCCCGAAGACAACCAATGGAAAGACCCCCTGCCCGATCCCTATGTGGATCCGGCCTCTACCCTCACCGATATGAATTTGCGCACCAGGGCGAGAGCATTGTGGGAAGAATTTAAATAAACCCCACCACCGCTCCCATCCAAACCTAACTTCCGATCCCCGAGCTGAAAGATCGGGGAGCGGATATCTGGAGATTCGGTGAAATTGGTGGAATCGGTGGAATCGGTGAAATCGGTGAAAGCGGTGAAAGCGGTGAAAGCGGCGAAAGCGGTGAAATTGGCGAAATCGAAGAGACTGCCGTTTGAATACCTTTCACTTTAGTCATCCAAAAGACATAAATGTCCTTTGG
>JALVES010000303.1 GCA_027030635.1 Saprospiraceae bacterium
GTCGGCGCCGTTGCCGAACATATCCTCGGCATGGAAGCTGAGGTCATAGCTGCCGATGTAGAAGTCATCACCTGAGCTGAGGCCGGTGGCATCGGTCTGGGTAATGGCGGGATTGGGGTCGCAATTGTCTGTGGCCGTTACCTCGAAGAGCACGATGGCCGAGCAGGCGCCCGGGTCCAGATTGACGGTGATGTCGGCAGGGCAGGTGATGACGGGCGCGGTTACGTCTTCTACCGTTACATTGGCGGAGCAAATGCTTTGATTGCCGTGTACATCGGTTACGGTAAGCGTTATGTTGACGGTACCTATATTGCCGCAATCAAAGCTGCTTTGGCTGAGGCTGAGGTCGGCTATGCCGCAGTTGTCGGAGGAGCCGTTATCTACTTCATTTGCCGAAAGGCTTGCCTGCCCGTTTGCATCGAGTTCCAGACTGATGTCCTGACATTGCGCATTGGGCGTTTCATTGTCTTCTACGGTAATGGTGAAGGAGCAGGAAGCGCTCAGCCCTGCGGCATCGGTGACTTTAAAGGTGTTGGTGGTGGTGCCCACGGGGAAGGCGGAGCCGGATGCCATACCTGCCGTTTGGGTGGTGCTTACACCGGAGCAGTTGTCCAAGCCTGCGGGTGTGTTGTAGGAGACTATGGCGCTGCACTGCCCCGGGTCATTGCTGACGGTGATGTTTGCGGGGCATGAGATGGCGGGGGGCTCTGTGTCTTCTACGGTAATGGTGAAGGAACAGGAAGCGCTCAGCCCTGCGGCATCGGTGACTTTAAAGGTGTTGGTGGTGGTGCCCACGGGGAAGGCGGAGCCGGATGCCATGCCTGCCGTTTGGGAGGTGCTTACACCGGAGCAGTTGTCCAAGCCTGTGGGTGTGTTGTAGTTGACTACGGCGCTGCACTGGCCGGCGTCATTGCTGACGGTGATGTTGGCGGGGCAGGAGATGGAGGGCGCCTCTGTGTCTTCCACGGTTACGACAAAAGAGCAGGTATCGGTACCCGAACTGCTTGTTACGACAAAGGTATTGGTCGTCATACCTACGGGAAAAGCGGAGCCTGAGGCCATGCCTGCTATCTGCGTGATGCTTGCTCCGGTACAATTGGCTGTGCATGTCGGGGCCGCATAGTTGACTATGGCGCTGCAGAGATCCGCATCATTGCTGACGGTGGTATCTCCCGGACAACTGAGCTCAGGAGGCGGGATATTATAGATGCGCACATGACCGGCACCAAATCCGTTTCCGTCATTAAAATGCGCTCCAATGGCCACGGTATTGGCATCTGGCATACTGACGGCCTGGCCTGATTGATCCCCAGCCGCTTCTCCGTCAATATCGCTGCCTTTTTGTGTCCAGCTCGTGCCGTTCCAGGTATAGATGCGCACATGTCCGGCACTTAATCCGTTTCCGTCATTAAGACGCGCCCCAATGGCTACGGTATTGGAATCTGGCATACTGACGGCCCAGCCTGAGTTATCACCAGCCGCTTCGCCGTTAATGTCGCTGCCTTTTTGAGTCCAGCTCGTGCCGTCCCAAGTATAGATGCGCACATGTCCGGCATCGCTTCCATTTCCGTCATTAAAAGGCGCCCCAATGGCTACGGTATTGGCATCTGGCATACTGACGACCTGGCCTGATTGATCCCCAGCCGCTTCGCCGTCAATATCGCTGCCTTTTTGAGTCCAGCTCGTGCCGTCCCAGATATAGATGCGCACATGTCCGGCATCGCTTCCATTTCCGTCATTAAAAGGCGCCCCAATGGCTACGGTATTGGCATCTGGCATACTGACGGAGTATTGGTTGAGTGGAAAGGAAAACGCACCGTCCCCAGCCGCTTCGCCGTCAATATCGCTGCCTTTTTGAGTCCAGCTCGTGCCGTTCCAGGTATAGATGCGCACGTGTCCGGCATTTGTTCCGTTTCCGTCATTTCCGGGTGCCCCAATAGCCACGGTATTGGCATCGGGCATACTGATGGCCCAGCCTGATAGATCACCAGCCGCCTCTCCGTCAATATCGCTGCCTTTTTGAGTCCAGCTCGCGCCGTTCCAGGTATAGATGCGCACGTGTCCGGCATCGCCTCCATTTCCGTCATTAAGACGCGCCCCAATGGCCACGGTATTGGCATCTGGCATACTGACGGCCCAGCCTGAGTTATCACCAACCGCTTCGCCGTCAATATCGCTGCCTTTTTGAGTCCAGCTCGCGCCGTTCCAGGTATAGATGCGCACGTGGCCGGCAAAGCTTCCGTTTCCGTTATTTGCAATTGCCCCAATGGCCACGGTATTGGCATCGGGCATGCTGACGCTCCAACCCGATTGATTAAAAGCCGCTTCGCCATCAATATCGCTGCCTATCTGTGTTTGTGCCTGCAGGCCGGCTGCGAGGAACAGGCATAGGAGGGGGAGTAAGAGTTGGGGTAGATAGAGGTTTTTCATGAGACTTTGCTTTTAGGTTTACATGAATGATAAGCCTGTATTTTCTCGCAGATGGGTGTGCAAGTGATAGCAAGCTTCTCCCGGAAAGCATATATTTTCGCGGGATTAAAAATCGGTTTTGGGAAAGATGGTGGAGAGAGGCATGGGTGCCATTCTGCTCTGATGCCCAAAGATAAGGGAAAAAAAATTGATATTGGTCGTTTTTTTGGAAAAAAGCTCTTTACTCCATATATTTTTTGGTGGAGTCGGTGAAAGCGGCTGAATCGGGGAAATCGGGGGGGATCGTTTATCGTGTATCGTTGGGCGGGCTTCAGCCCGCCAATTAGTACCGCGTGCTTTAGCGCGCGTACGATACGGCAATTACCACGTTTTTGTTTAGAATGATTCTAAATTAAACAAAAACATAATTGTTACAACTTTTCGAAATTTGCCGCCATTATCTTGTAAGTTGCTGATTTTCAGTGAGTTGTGTTTATGTATGAAAATATGAACGTATGTTCAAATAAAAAAATGTTGCTGTATTTTTTGCTTAAAAGTTTTGAATTGCCTAATTTGGCGGTGCTTTTCGCAGGAAAAGTCCGTTTTTGTTCACTAAAAATAGAGGTATTATGTCAGATGTTACACCCGATAAGACATTGGATTGCACCGGTTTGATGTGCCCGATGCCGGTTGTCAAAACGAAAAAGGCTTTGAAAGAATTGGAAGTAGGGCAGGTTTTGGAAATGGTAGCCACGGACCCGGGTTCCATTCCCGACATGGAGGCTTGGGCTCGTCAGACGGGGCACGAGTTGCTGGAGTCTGAAGAAGGCGATGGCAAGTATCGTTTTTTGATCAAGAAAACCCACTAAGCCATGGCAGAAGACACCAAAAAACTCGCTCTTATCTCCGCACGCGGAACACTCGACTGGGCTTATCCGCCTTTCATCCTGGGCTCTGCAGCCGCGTCTATGGATTGGGAAGTGGGCATTTTCTTTACGTTCTATGGTTTGCCTCTGCTGAAAAAGGATTTGAAGGCCAAGGTCTCCCCGCTGGGGAATCCGGCCATGCCAATGAAAATGCCTTTTGGCCCGGAGGGTTTTCAGAACATCAACTGGCCCATTCCCAACATCATCACTTCCAACGTACCCTTCTTCGAGGACATGGCTACCAGCCTGATGAAGAAGACCTTTAAAAACAAGAACGTAGCCACGGTAGAAGAACTGCGCGATATGTGCGTGGAGTTGGATGTGAAAATGATTGCCTGTCAAATGACCATGGACGTATTTGGCTTTACCAAGGAGGAGTTTATAGACGAGTGCGAAATTGGCGGAGCTGCTGCCTTTTTGTCTTATGCGGCAGATGCCAACATTACGCTCTTCATATAAAGCAGTAGTGGCGTCGGGCATGTCCCGATATCCGTACAATGGCAGAAGAGCAGAGAGAGAAGTTACAGGACGGTGAGTCCAAAAGCCGGCCCATACGCCTCATTGACGCGGGGCGGGTTTCGGCTTTGCGCTCGCAGGCGATTTATCACGCATTGGCTTACGCCAAACATCCGGAAACGCCGGACACCATCGTCTTGTGCGAACCCACACAGCCCTATGTATGCACGGGCTTCTTCCAGCCTCCGGCCAGGGAGGTCAACCTGGAGCGCTGTGCAGAGCTGGGCATCCCCGTCATCCGAAGGGAGACGGGAGGCGGTACGGTATTGATTGATGAAGGGCAAATGTTTGTGCAGTGGATTTTCCACCCTGCCAACCTGCCCGCCCGCACGGATGAGCGCTTCGTCTTGTTTTGCGAGTCGCTCATCCGCACCTACCGCACTTTTGGCATCAAGGCAACTTTTCACGCACCCAACGACGTGCAGGTGCGCGGGCGCAAGATCGTCGGCACCGGCGCAGCAGCCATAGGTGAAGCCCAGGTCGTAACCGGCAACTTCATCTTCGAGTTCGATTTCGGGCGCATGGCCGACTTGCTCAAAGTGCCCGATCAGCGCTTCAGGCTGCTCTACCTCGAAGGCATGAAGCGCTACATGAGCAGCTTCCGCCAGGAACTGGGGCATTTGCCCGAAAGGGCGGAAGTCAAAAAGCGCTACATAGAACAGGTCGCCGGACTTCTGGGACGCCCCTTGCGGCGGGCTGCATTTGGCGAAAGCGAAAAACAAAAAATCGCCGAACTGGAGCAGCGTCTGGCCGACCCGGAATGGGTCTTTGAAGGTACACAGCCGCAAGCGGCCGCTGAAAAGACCGATGAGCGCATTGTCAAAATTCAGGCCGATGTGTTCTTGGCTTTTTCGCGCTTTGGGCCGGCCTCACAGCCCCTGTACATCTATCTGCAGATGAAAAAGGGGCGCATAGACCGGCTGCATATCGAAGGCGAAACCGGCATGACAGAAACGCGGTGCCGGGCCTTTGAAAACTTTTTGAGACAGGTAGAGCTGAAGGAAGATGTGCTGCACGAACTGATCAGCGATTACTTCGCGCTGCATGAAGTGCAAAGCTGCATGAGCCCCGCACAATGGGCCGAAGCCATCATGAAACTCAAAAAGATGAAAAAGTGAGTAAGGACAAGTGGAAAGACCGCATCATCACGGCAGCAGAAGTGGCGGAGCTCTACAACAGCTATCCGGGCCATTGGCTGCTGCTCGAAGTGCTGGAAACGGGGCCCTCAGGCAGGGCCTCCAAGTTTAAGCTGCTTGCCCATGCAGAGCATAAAGATGCGCTGTATGACTTTTTAATGGAAGACGAAGATTGGGATTGGAGCAAGAAATACATCATGGTGTATGCCGACCCCAATTACCAATGTGAAATTTAAAAACTTAAACCTAAACCAACACCAATTATGGACCTCGAAGGCAAGAAAATTCTCGTCATTCAAACGCATGGGGTGGATACGCCCACGCGCACTTATTCGCCCATCTACTACGCCATGGCCGCAGCCGCCATGGAAATGGAAGTCGTAGTCTGGTTTACCATGAACGGCACCAACCAATTGCGCAAGGGCGTGGCTGAAATGATCAAACTCGACCCGAGCAGCAATGTCTCTCTCAAAACCATGCTCCAGCAGGCCCTGGACTCCGATGTCAAACTCGGCGTCTGCCAGCAAAGCCTCAACCTCTGGAACATGACGCCCGACGACCTCATCGAGGGCGTGGAAATCATGGGCGCTACCAGCATCATTGATCTGGCTCTGGGAGCAGACCACGTCATGTACTTCTGAGGCACAGCAGAATCAAACACTGTTTTTCTAAACGAGCAAAAAAACGAAAAATGGGATACGCAAAAGTCAACGAATGTATCATTCCTACTGACCTGCACATCGCAGTGAAAGACAACACCTGGGTGCGCGTCAATGAAGACGGCACCGTAACCGTGGGCATGACCGATGTGGCCCAGTCTCTGGCCGGCCCCATCCTGCACGCCAAGTCCAAAAGCCCGGGTACGGCGCGCAAAAAAGGGCGCCCCATCGCCACGGTGGAAAGCGGCAAGTGGGTAGGCCCCATCAAATCGCCCGTCAGCGGCGAAATCGTCGAAGTCAATGAAGAATTGGCGGCCAATCCCCGCCTGCTCAACACCAGCCCTTACCGCAAAGGCTGGGTGGTGAAAATGAAACCCGACAACTTAGATGCCGACCTGGCCGATTTGCAAATAGGCGATGAAGCCGTTGAGGCTTACCGCAAAAAGATCGAGGAAGAGAACATCCCCGCCTGCTCCCATATCGAGGGCACGGAAGATTATGAATAAGGACTTTTAAACAAAGCACCATGTCGAAAAATATAGGCTATCCCCTGGATCTGAAGATGAACCACTATGCCGATGTCTCCTATGACGAAAAGGAGCGGCTCTTTGAAGAAGTGAAAGCCGATGAACGCTATCATCACATGCTTTACGGCTGTTATGAGTGCGGCATCTGCGTGGCTTCCTGCCCCTCGGCAAAGTTCTACGATTTCAGCCCCAGAGTTATCGCCCAGGCCCTGGCCCGCGAAGATGTGGATTTGATCTACACCCTCATGGAAGACAGCATCTGGGATTGCTCCCAGTGCTTCTCCTGCGACCGCTGCCCGCGCGGCAACTCTCCCGGCCAGCTCATCACCATCATGCGCGAGGTGGCTGTGCGCAATGGCCTGGCTTCCGCCAAAAAAGCCCTCGAGGGCTATGGGCGTATCATCTACAAGATTATGTCCACCGGCTCGCAGGTGTCACCAGACATGCTCCAGCCGAATGCCTTCCCCGATTGGGGTGTACACGTCAACGAAATTGCCGAAAACCTGGAGCTGTGGCGCAAGGCCCTCCCGCCGGAGACCCTGCACACCACGGAAACAGGCTGGACGGTCAGCGATAAAACCATCATCGAGCTTTACCTCATCTGGCACATGACCGGCGTCATGGACCTGATCGAAGGTATAGACGAAGGCCTCTTTATGATTCTCGTGGATGTCATGGAAGAACGCCTTGAGGATGCCGGCTATGACATCACTTTTGACTAATCTTTTAAACGCTTTATGTCATGATTCATTTACCGATATCAAAAGCCAATGAGCGCATCTTCGACATAGACCCCTCCCAGGCGCCTACCGAAGATTTGCGCGATGAGATATTCCAATTGGAGAAGGAGGGCGAGTGGATCGTCCAGCGCGTGCCCGAGCCCTACATGGAAGTGAAGACCAAATACGGTCGCATCAAGAAAATTCCGGTAGAGAAAACCTGGCACCACAAAAGCTGTGGCCAGTGCGGGCACATCCCGGGCTATTCGACCTCCATCTTCTGGCTGAACCGCCAGTTTGGCCTGGATTACTACGATCCTACCGACCAGACTTCCTGCACGGCCTGGAACTACTACGCCTCGGCCACTTCCAACCCGGAAGCCCAGGCTGCCGTGGCGCTGCGCAACTTCGCCTCGGCTTATGAGCAGGGCTATTTCCCGCTCATCCACTGTGGTACCAGCTTTGGCCACTATAAGGAAGTGCGCCATGCACTCGTACACCAGCCCGAGCTGCGCCGCAAAGTGCGCGACATCATGAAGCGCCTCGGCAAGCCCTTTGTGATTCCCGAAGAAATCGTCCACTACAGTGAGTGGGTGCTGGCCATGCGCCATCGCATCGCCGAGCGCCAGGTCATTGATATGAGCAACATCACGGCCACGGTTCACCCGGCCTGCCACTACCACAAGCTCATTGAAGAGGATGCCATTTACGATCCCGAAATTTACGGCGCTCAGCGCACGGCCATCGTTTCGGCCACGCTCAAAGCCCTGGGGATCACCGTAGGCGATTATTCTTCCTGGTTTGATTGCTGCGGCTTCGGCTTCCGTCATATTCTCGTTTCGCGCGACTTCTCCCGCTCCTTTGCAGTACAGCGCAAGATCGAGGTGATGAAAGAAGAGGTGAACCCCGACATCGTCGTTACCCACGATACCGGCTGTGTAACCACCCTCGACCAAAGCCAGTTTGCCGGAAGGGCCCACAACAAAAAAGTAGGCCTGCCCGTCATGTCAGATTCGCAAATCGCAGCCCTCGCCATGGGCGCCCATCCCTATAAAGTGCTCCAACTCCACTGGCACAATACGGACAACAAGCCCTTCCTCGAAAAACTCGGCATAGACCACGAAAAGATGTGGGCAGAGTTTCAGGCTGCTGTGGATAAGATCAAGAGTGGCGAAATGGAGTACCTCACCTGGGATGAAGCCGACAAGTAACAGACGTTTGACTAACTGATAAAATGAAAAAGAATTTGCATTATGGCCAATCAAAACATTCTGATCATCGGCGGAGGCCCTGCCGGTATTGAAGCAGCCAAAGGCGTGGCTGCCATGGGATTCAAAGCCATACTCGTCGAAAAGCGCGACCGCCTCGGCGGCACGCCCGATGAAGCGCAGTACGCTGCCCTCACTCCCGACCTGCGGGATGCCGAAACAGCGCTGAACGAAATGAAAGCTCCCCTTGAAGGCAACCCCAATGTGGAAGTGATGTACAACACCCTCGTTACAGGAGCCTCCGGCTCCCTGGGTGATTTCACCATCAAAGCCATCCAAATGGGCAAAGAGGTCGAAATCAAAGCCGGAGCCGTCATCATCAGCACGGGCTTTACGCACTTTGACCCGGGGCGCGAAACGCAGAAGTACGGCTACTATGAGTTTGACGACGTCATCACGCTGACCGATGCGGAGAAGATGCTCAAAGCTCACAACTTCGTGCGTCCTTCCAATGGAGAAAAACCCAAGCGCGTGTGTTTCATCCAGTGTGTAGGCTCGCGCGACCGCCGTCTCGGCAACGAGTACTGCTCCAAAGTCTGCTGCGGCATGGCCTCCAAGCAGGCCATTGAAATCCGCCAGTTGCTGCCGGATTGCAAGGTCTTTATCTTCTACATAGACATGCGTATGTATGGCTATTGGGAAAACGAAATTTACTGGCCGGCTCAGGAAAAACACAAAGTGAACTACGTCAAAGGCATGGCCACGGAAATCGTGCGCAGTGGCGACAAACTGCTCGTCAAGGGTGAAGACACCACCCTGCGCCGCCCCATGGAAATCCCCATGGATATGGTCATTCTCTCCGTAGGCATGGAGCCCAGCGAGGGCACTAAGCAGATGGCCTCTATCTTTGGCATCGGCCAAAATAAGTACGGCTTCATAGAAACCACAGGCGGGCCTTTGGATACCGTCTCCACCTCTGTGCCGGGCGTATTTGCCGCAGGCGCATGTACGGGGCCGGCCGATTTGGAGGACAGCGTCTCCATGGGAGGACTGGCAGCCATGAAAGCCATGATTGCCGTTCGCCAGGCCGATGCAGTGCCGGCTTAAAGGCAAAAAACCGAAAACACGCAACATGCCTCAAATCGTAGATACCGACACGGCTCGCGAATTTATGAAGGAAACCCTCGATAAGGTCGAGGAAATCCTGCTGGTGCAAATCACGCAGGACCTTCAGCGCAAGAGCAATTGGTTTGTGGACAAACTCCGCGCCGATGCCCTGGCCACTTACGGCCCGGAGCAAATGCGGGAGCTGCTGTCCAAAATCTTTTGCACGAGGCGCAGGCTTAAGCTGTTTGATGAGCAGGTGGATTATGCGGTCTTGAGGGATGCCGTCGCAGCCCTGCTCCACGGCGAAGCCCCCGTAGCTCAGCGCTTCGAAGACTTCGTGCAGCGCTTTCCGGACCTGGACATCCGCCTGCGCAGAGAGCTCGCCGGGGAGTTGTTGCACTTCACCTTTCCGCATCGCTATTGGCTCTGGAGCCGCTGGATGTGGGACCCCAAAACGAAAACGGGGGCCCTGCCGCTGGTGGTTACCGAAGAGTACAGCTTTGAGGGAAAGAGCGAGGGCGAGCGCTATATGCAAATCGGTAAGGCCGTGGCTTTTGTACACGAGGTGGGCGATGCCGCCGGCTTCCAGACGTTCAGCAAAAACATGTTTGGAACGGATGTCTTCCTCACCAGTGTCTATGTCATCTACGTCTATACCATCTTGCGCATGCGCATGACCCAGGAGTTCAACAAGGTGATGCCCGGCCTGACGGAATTCTCCCGACGCCTGCTGGGGGTGTTGCACGATTTTCGGGAAGAAGCAGAAACGACTACATCGTCTTAAACCATATCATTTCGGCTGCACCTCGCGGGATGGCAGCCTCTTAAAAAGCGATTGTTATGCCAGTTGATAAGAATCAAATCGTAGAAAAGGAGAAAGCCGTTGTGGAGGGCGTGGAGCTCTCGGCGGAGTGGAACCGCTTTTTTGAGCAACGCGTCGTCTTTGATTACGATACTACGGCCTTAGACAAAGTGACGGAGATCGAAGGAGCCGAGTCCATGGGCTGGTGCTATCAGTGCGGCCAGTGCGTGCCCGTCTGTCCGGTGGACAATGTGGGCGAGTATGGCCCGCGCAAAATCTATAGAAACCTGCAGTTGGGCATAGACCTCTTTACCAGCGACGACCTTTGGAAGTGTACGACCTGCATGAACTGCCTCAGAGTCTGTCCCAAAGACGTCAATATGATTGACATCATGCCCGCCATACGGGCCGAGGCCGTCATGGATGGCAATGTGCCCGAAGAGCTGCAGGAAGCCTTCGAAAATACCTTTGAGTACGGCAATCCCCTGGGCGAATCCCAGCGCAAACGCGCCGACTGGATCAAAGAAACCGGTTCGGAAGTGCCCATCATGAAGGAAATCAAACGCCCGGTGGATGTCCTCTGGTTCGTAGAGTGCTATCCGGCTTACCACGGCCGCGGCAAAGAAGCCAGCGCCGCCCTGGCGAAGGTGCTCAACCTGCTCGGCGTGGACTTCGGCGTGCTCGGTACGGAGGAAAAATGCTCCTGCGACTCCCAGCGCCTCGCCGGTGAGACGGGTCTGTTTGAAGAATTTGCAGAGCACAACATCGCGCTCTTCAAGAAATACCAGTTCAACAAGATCATGGTAACCGACCCGCACGCCCTCAATGCCTTTAAAAAGGAGTATCCCAAAATGGGCGCCGAGTACGAGGTGGAGCACTACACCACCTTCCTCGCCAAATACCTCGATAAGCTAAACTTCTCCAAGACGCTGAACTACAAGGTTACTTTCCACGATCCCTGTTATCTCGGCCGCCACAACGGAGAGTTTGAGGCGCCCCGCAAGTTGATCGAAGCCATTCCGGGCGTTGAGCTGATCGAAATGCCGCGTTGCAAGCAGCAGAGCTATTGCTGCGGCGGTGGAGGCGGCGGCATGTGGCTCGATGGCTTCATGGCCGACCACATCACAGAGCGCCTGTCCGAAAACCGCGTGCGCGAAGCCGTGGCCACCGGTGCCGATGTGCTGGTCGTCTGCTGCCCCTACGAAGTCTCCCGCTTCGAAGATGCCGTGAAATCCACCGGCAACGAGGGCAAACTGCAAGTCAAAGACATCATCGAACTGATTGTAGAAGCATTGTAAAACAAGCGTTTCCTCCCCGTGGCCGCAGGCTCCTGCGTCCACAGGGGAGAAACCCTTATCCAACAACCCATAAGTCGTATGGCACAAAAAAAACAAATCGAATTGCGCACCGACCTGATGTACGACCCCGTCGAAAGCCTCTGGGTAGAGGTCAAAGACGGCATTGCCCGCATCGGCCTCAGCCCGTTGGTGCAGGAATCCACGGGTTCTTTTGTAGCGGTGCGCTTTAGCGAGCCCGGCACCTCCTTAGACAAGGGCGAGTCTTTCGTCAGCCTTGAGGCAGAGAAGCATGTGGGGCATCTGAAATCGCCCTTTTCCGGCATCGTGATGAACGTCAACGAAGAAGTGGTGGAGCACCCCCGCCTCATCAACACCGACCCTTACGGTCAGGGCTGGCTGGCGGAAATCCGCCTGAGCCGTCCCGAAGAGTTGGAGGGCTGCATTCAGGGCGAAGAGGCCGTACAGGCCTGGTTTGAAGCTGAATTGAAGAAATACAACGACAAAGGATGGTTAGCACAAGCCTGACACGAGAGGAATTGTTCAGGGAGGCATTTGCCGTAAGGCGTCAAAACTTCCCCAACGACATCAGCTTCTACGCTCCCGGGCTGAAGCACTACAGCATCCCCGAGTTTGAGCAGAAGAACCCTCAGGCCTTTTTGCCCATCAGCCTGACGGGTAAGGCCTGCGCGCTGGATTGCGACCACTGCGACGCCAAAATTCTGGAGCCCATGCTCGCGCTCGATCGCCGCGAAGGACTGTTTGAAATGTGCAAGCGCCTCAAAGAGCAGGGCACGGAATCGGTGCTCATCAGCGGAGGCTCCAAGAAAAACGGCCAGGTGCCCTTCATGCTGCACATTGACGACATCGCCCGCATCAAGCAGGAACTGGGCATGAAAATCATAATGCACACGGGCCTGGTGGACGAAGACATGGCCAAAGGCCTGGCCGATGCCGGCGTAGATGGCGTGGCGCTCGACATCATTGGCGACGACGACACCATCCGCGATGTGTATCATCTCGAAGGCATCACCACCGCCGATTTTGACAAGACCCTGGCGCTGCTGGCCAAGTACGGCCTGAGTACGCGCCCGCACATCATCATCGGCCTGCACTACGGGCAGATTCGCGGGGAGGAATACGCCCTGGAGATGATTTCCCGCTATCCGACTCACGCCCTCATTCTCGTGGTTTTCATGCCGCTGCACGACACGCCCATGGCGCAGGTGCAGCCGCCCCCGCCCGAAGAAGTGGGTACTTTCTTTGCACAATCCCGTCTGGCCATGCCCAAGACCACCATCATGGTGGGCTGCGCACGACCCGGCGGCGAACATAAAAAAGCCGTGGACCGCTACGCCGTGGAAAGCGGCCTGAATGGCATTGCCTATCCGGCCGAAGGCATCATAGGTTATGCCCGCGAGTTGGGGCTGAAGCCCCTGTTCTTTGAAAATTCCTGCTCCTGTGGCTGCTCATAAGTGGCGCTACATCGAAGAGGAGGGCGTCTCTGCCTATCGGGGCTTGTCGGCCGATGAATACATGACCGAGGCCCAGGCGAAAGAAACAGAGCGGCAGGCCTGGCTGAAGCTCTACACCTATGCCGACCACTGCGCTTTGGTGGGGCGGTTCCAGCATTTACAGGCCGAGCTCAATCTCGATTTTTGCCGAAAGGCAGACATCGCTTACTCCCGTCGCCTGACCGGAGGCGGGGCCATCATCATGGGCAGCGGCCAGTTGGGCATCTGCCTGACGAGCCATACCGAGCGCTTCGACTTCAACCGGCTGCGCGAGCTGTACATGCTCTTTTCTGCGCCCGTCATCAATGCTCTGCAGGAGCTGGGTGTAGAGGCGGGCTTCCGCTCGCGCAACGATCTCGAAGTCGGCGGTAAGAAAATTGCAGGCTTGGGCATTTACGTCAGCCCCACGGGTTGCCTGCAATTTCACACCAGCCTCTTGCTGGACTTAGACGTCGGCCTCATGCTGCGCGTGCTCAACATCCCGCGGCAGAAGTACGACGACAAGCGCATGATCCGCTCCGTCGAACAGCGCATCACCACCCTGAGGCGCGAGCTGGGGCGGGAAGTGCCGGCAGCAGAAATGCGGGCGCTCTTGAAAAAGCATTACTCCATTGCCTTTGGCGCGGAGTTCGAACAAGCGTCCTTCTCGCCCGAAGAACAGGCGCGCATAGATGAGCTGGCCGAACAGCGCTATCGCAACGAGGACTGGGTTTTCCAGCACTCCCCCCGGCCCGACATGAACGGCATGGGGCTGAAAAAAACTGCGGCAGGCCTGTTGCGCACCTACATCGCTCTCAAAGGAGAGACGATCAAAAGCGTGCTCATCACCGGCGATTTTTTTCAGGGCCTGGAGGTTTTTAGAAAAGTGGAATCCCTGTTGAAGTGGAGTCCGCTGGAGCGGGATGCCATCGAGCAGGTGGTTCATTCGGCTTTCGCCAAATGGGAGGAAAGCCATGAGGAGCCTCTGCCTCTGCAAGCTTCCGAGCTCTGCGATGCCATCTGGATTGCAGCGCGACGGGCCAGGGCCGAGCATAAATTTACGTATCAGGGGACCTGCTATTACCCCAAATCTGAACATCCATAAAAGTGCAAATACACAACAGATGAACAACATACCATTCCCATTGGAGGTCATTACCGAAGATGAAAAGAAATACAGCCCGGATTACGTGCGCATCAGCGCGGCCAGCGCCATGGCTCTGCGGCTGAAGTCGGGGCGTTTTGCCCGCGATTTTGCCTTCGGCGGCATCAACCTGCTGCTGAATTACGACAACGGCTGCCTGTCGGATTGCTCTTACTGCGGTCTGGCGCGCACCCGCCCGGGCGATTACGAGGAGAAGTCCTTCATTCGCGTGGAGTGGCCGCTCTACAGCACCGACGAGGTGATTGAGCGCATTGCCCGCTATGCTCCGCAGATGACGCGGCTGTGCATTTCCATGGTTACCCACGGCAGCGCTTATCGCGATACGCTCGACATCACGCGCCGCATAACGGAGAAAGTGGATACGCCTTTGTCGCTGCTGGTTGCGCCGCCCGTTCTGAATCGCGAAAAGTTGCAGACCCTCAAGGATGCCGGAGCCGACATGATCGGCGTGGGCTTAGACGCCGTCTCCAAAGAGACCTTCTTCAAGAACCGCACCGATGTGCCCAACGGCTCCCTGAGCTGGGACAACTACTGGGATGTCATCTACGCATCCCGCGACATTTACGGCCCCTGGAAGGTGAACGTACACACCGTAGTGGGTCTGGGCGAGACGGATTGGGACATGATTGACATCTTCTATCACCTCTATGAGCGGGAGATTTTCCCTTACCTCTTCTGCTTCAATCCGGAGCCCGATTCGCGTATGGGCGAGGCTCCCAAGCCCGGGATCACGCGCTGGCGCCGCATTCAGCTGGTCAAGCATTTGATCGAGCACTACGGTTTGGAGCGCGAGAAGATCAAATTTGACGAGCAGGGCCGCATGATTGGTCTGGAGATGCCTTCCGGCAAATTGAAGGAGGTCATCGAAACCTTAGACAGTGGCATCCCCTTCATGACCGACGGCTGCCCGGGTGAAGACGGCGAAGTGGGCTGCACCCGCCCCTACGGAAGCTACCGCCCTACGGAATCGTATCGCGATTTCCCCTTCCGCCCGGAAGAGGATGACCTGACGATCATCCGCAGGGAGTTGAAACTGGAAGAATTTTTAATGTAAAAACAAAAACAACACCAATATGAACATCATCGTACTCATCAAACAGGTACCCGACCTGGTAGAGGAATTGGAAATAGATTCCTCCGGAAAGGATTTGGATCGGGAATGGCTCAAGTACAAGGTCAACGAATTTGACGATCACGCTCTGGAAGAAGCCTTGTTGCTGAAAGAGGACCAGGGCGGTTCTGTCATAGCTATGGCTTTAGATGGCCAGGACGTGGACAAGGCGTTGTACGCCGCTGCTGCCAAAGGCGCCGATCGCGTCGTGAAGGTAACGGGCGTTGGCGAAAACCCCTCCAACCACCAGGCTGCCAAGGCTTTTGCCAATGCCATTTCCGGCATGGATTATGACTTGATTTTTACCGGCGTGCAAAGCGTGGAAGACCGCGACGGGCAGTTGCCCGTTTTGGTGGCGCATTATCTCGGTTTGCCGCACGTGAGCGTGGTTTCCGGCGTACAGGTGGAAGGCGGCAAGGCCGTAGTTCACAAGGAATACGGTGGCGGCATGATGGCCGAGTTGGAAGTGGACCTTCCCGCCGTGCTGGGCATTCAGGCTGCCCGTGAGACGCCTCGCTATGTGCCCGTAGCCCGCGTGCGCCGTGCCATGCGCGGTACGGAGCTGGAGGAAGTCTCCGCAGGCGATGTGGATGCATCGGCAGGTTCCGAAGTGGCCCGTATGTTCAAGCCCGAAACCGGCGCCGGAGCAGAAATGCTCGAAGGCAGCGCCGAAGAAGTGGCCGACAAAATCGTTGGCATCCTCAAAGAAAAGGGCATCGTCTGATTTCTCTTGGGTGGCCCCGGCCGCCCGAATAACTGAACCTGAAAGTCAGGCTTTCCCGAACCCTTTCGGTTTGGAGGCAAAACCAAAAAAACAAAAAACATGAAAGTTCTAATCGTAGCCGAACACTTAAACGGCAAACTCGAAGATATCACCTTTGAAATGCTCGGCAAAGCCAAGGAGCTTGGCACGGCCGAGGTGGCGCTCCTGGGCCACAATGCAAAGGACATGGCGGCTCAATTGGGCAAGGCCGATACCGTGATTTACATGGACAGCCCCGAGCTCGCACAGTTTAATCCCGACACTTACGGCAAGGCCCTCAAGGCCATTGTTGAGGCCCGTCAGCCCGACATTGTTTTGATTGGCAACACCTCTATGGGCATGGATCTGGCCGCTGCGCTGAGCGTGGATATGAACATGCCGCTGGTGGCTTATGCCGTAGATGTTGCGCCTGACAAGGTCGTCAGCTCGCTGTACGGCGGTAAGATGAATGTGGAGTCTGCCGTGAGCACGCCCTTCATTGCTTCCGTGCTCGCAGGCGCTTTCCCTGCCGATGCGGGCAGGGGAGAGGGCAGTCCGGCCATCGAAGAAATGGCAGCTCCCGACCTGGGCGGCGCCAAAGTGCGCTTCAAGCAGCTCATCGAGCCGGAAGGCGGCGATGTGGACATCACCCAACAGCCCATCCTCGTGAGCGTGGGCCGCGGTATCCAAAACGAAGACAACTTGCCCATGGCCGAAGAACTGGCCGGAAAATTGGGCGGGGCCGTCTCCGCTTCCCGTCCCATCATTGACAACAAGTGGCTGCCGAAAACCCGCCAGGTGGGCAAGTCGGGCCTGAAAGTCAAGCCGAAATTGTACCTCGCCCTGGGCATCAGCGGCGCTCCCGAGCACATCGAGGGCATGAAAGACGCCGACCTCATCATCGCCGTCAACACCGACCCCAAGGCGCCCATTTTTGATTACGCACATTACGGAACAACGGTGGACCTCTTTGACCTGGTGCCGGCCCTGACAAGCAAACTTTAAACAAGCTCGTTACAAGCAGAAAGGACAACCCGGTCCTTTCTGCTTTTTTGTTCTATTCAAAACCAAAAACGAAAAACGATGGAAATTACCAGACACATATTTCGAAATTTTCCGGAATGGTTGCAAATAGCCTTTTATGTCGTGGGCTTTGCGACAATTTTTTATTTCCTGTTTAGCTCGTATAAAATAGTACAAAAATACCGCAAAGGCCGTCCTGCCGGCCGCTGGAACAACTTCGGAGCGCGTTTCATGAAGGCCCTGGGTACCATGGCGAAGCACTCCACCATTTCCAAGCGCAACAAATACGTGGGCTATGCCCACTGGATGATTTTCTGGGGCTTCGTCGTGCTCTTCATAGGCACCGTCATCGTTGCCTTGGACCACGACTTTTTGCGCTTTCTCGGATTTCATCTGTTGAAAGGGAACTTTTACGTCGTCTTTTCCATTTTCATGGACGTCTTTGGCGTGGCCTTCCTCGTCGGCTTGTTGATGATGGCCTTCCGCCGCGCCAAGAAGCCGCCGGAGCTGGACTACACGCGGCCGGACATGCCCAAGGACAAGTACGACCGCAAGCCTTATGTTACCGATGACAAGATCTTTTTGTGGCTCTTGTTTCTCATAGGTCTTACCGGTTTTTTCATTGAGGCCCTGCGCATTGTGGGCGACAACTTCCCGCCCTTTGAGTCCTACTCCTCGCCCGTAGGCTGGTCGCTGGCGCATGTGTTGGCTATATTAGGCCTTTCGGCAAAAGCTGACTCGATCTTCCTCTACACCTGGTGGTTCCATGCCGTGATGGTTTTGGGCTTCATTGCTTACTTGCCGCACTCCAAGGCCATGCACATCATTCTCGACTTTGTCAACCTCATGTTTAAGGACGAGATGGCGGCAAAGCGCCTGCCGAAGGTTACGGAGGAGAAGATGAAAGAGGGCATGGGTTATTTGAAGTTGGAGGATTTCACCTGGAAGGAGTTGATGGATTTCGACGCCTGCACCAAGTGCGGACGCTGCCACGTGGCTTGTCCGGCCCGGGCTTCGGGAGCGCCGCTCTCGCCCCGCGATCTCATTTTGGAGATGCGCACCTATGCCGAGACGACGGCAGGGACGAAGGAGTGGTTCATGCAGCAGGAGTCCAACGGCTGGACGGGCAAGAAGAATCCCGCCATTGCCGGCGATGTCATCAAAGCCGACACCTTGTGGTCCTGCACCACTTGCATGGCCTGCGTAGAAGCCTGCCCCGTAGGCATCGAGCACCTGACCACCATCGTCAACCTGCGCCGGACGCTGGTGGATGAGGGCACCATGGAAGACAGCCTGCAAGACGTCTTGATGAACATAGGCGACTACGGCAACTCCTTCGGTCAGTCCGACCGCATGAGAGCCAAGTGGACCAAAGAGCTGGATTTCAAAATCAAGGATGCCCGTAAAGAAGAGGTGGACTACCTTTGGTTTGTAGGAGACTTTGCCTCTTACGATCAGCGCATTCAGGGCATTTCCCGCAAGGTGGCCAAAATCCTCAACGATGCAGGTGTCAACTTCGGCATCATGTACGAAGCCGAGAAAAACTCCGGCAACGACGTCCGCCGCATAGGCGAGGAGGGCCTGTACGAAATGCTGGTCGAAGACAACATGGCTGCCCTCGAAGAGGCCTCTTTCAAAGAGATTTTCACCACCGACCCCCACACGCTCAACACCCTGAAGAACGAGTACCCCGACTTTGGCGGCAATTACACCGTCAAGCACTACACCCAGCTCCTCATCGAGCTGATCAAGTCGGGCAAGATTCAGATCAAGAACAAGCTCAACTACACGGTTACCTATCACGACCCCTGCTATCTGGGTCGCTACAACGGCATCACCGAAGAGCCCCGCGAGCTGCTGAAGCTGCTGGGCGTTACCGTCAAAGAGATGCCGCGCAATCGCAGCAATTCCTTCTGCTGCGGCGCCGGCGGCGGCCGCATCTGGATGGACGACTCCAAGTTGGAAAAGCGCCCCAGCGAGATGCGCATAGAAGAAGCCCTCGCCCTCGGCCAGATAGACTGCTTCATCGTCTCCTGCCCCAAAGACTACGCCATGTACAGCGACGCCGTAAAAACCAGCGGCAACGAAGGCAAGCTGGTGGTGAAGGATGTGGTGGAATTGTTGGAGGAGGCGATATTGTGAGGGGGTTGTCTGTTGTCGGTTGTCTGTTGTCCGTTAGGATCGGGGAGCTGACGTAAGGAAGATCCCCGAGCCAGCCTGATTTGAACAGTTGTCTGTTGTCGGTTGTCTGTTGTCCGTTGTCGGGAGCTGAAAAATCTGTGTAATCTGTGTAATCCGTGTAATCTGTGATTCTGACGATGAACGTAACGAACGTGACAAACGTGACGCGTGACGTGCTTGCCAAAAATCCCAAAATCCCATATCTTTGCTGAAAACCCTTTCCCCATGCAAAGATGGATTTTGTTTTTTGCCTTTTTAGCTCCGCTGTTTTCCGGATTTTACGCTCAGGTGCCTTCTGATTGTACGGTGCCGCCCTTACTGGCTACGGAATATGAGCGGGACATCAAAAACCTTACGCTGAGAAGGATGTATGAGGTGAAGACGCCGGATACAGCCTTTGTAGAAATCCCGCAGCAGTGGATAGACACCATTGCTGAGGGGATGGCGGCCATTTTTAATGCGACTTCCTTCCCGGAGCGGGATTCTGTGTTTAACTTGTATTGCGTACATGATGCCTTTTCGCTTACTCCTCTGCAAATATATCAGCGTTTGATTATAACAGTAGATTTGTCTTATGCTTGGACGCAGGCCTGGCAAGACTTAAATTCATTGACAGGTTATGATTACATAGATTCCTTGATGGTGAAGTACGATTTGAGTGTTGAAGATTTTCATGGGTGGCCATATGGTAATCATGCGATACTTCAGACCGATTCTCTTTGGAATGTCTATGCACTGACAAATTTGTTCAAAGAAGCAGAGGGTGTTATCCATGCCGATCCGGATTATCTGATTGGAGGCGCCGGCGCAATCCTCTATGAAAAAGAAGGGCACAACCGATATTACGAATTTTACTTTGAATTTTATGATTGCTTTGACGGTTGTGACAACTACAGGATGTGGAAATTTCAGGTTACCGATGATTGCTCCGTGAATTATCTTGGTTCTACCAGTTGGGGTGTTTTTGGGATTTTACCTCTTCCGTCCCCTGTAAACTGCAATACCTTTGTCTCAACAGCAGAACCAAAGACTCCCTCAGAAGAATACGCCATCTATCCCAACCCCGCCACCGATCTATTGACCATAGATATTGAATCAACACTTACTGAAACACCCTATACCCTTTTCGATCAACTCGGCCGCCAACTCTTGAGCGGCAAGCTGAATGGCAGCCCCTCAACCCTTGACATCAGCAGCCTGAAACCCGGCCTCTACTTCCTGCGGCTTGGGCAAAGCGAGGGAACTGTTTTTAGGGTGGTGAAGGGGGAGTAGGGCTGTTGTCTGTTCTCTGTTGTCTGTTGTTATGGGTGTTGGTTTATTGTTTATCGTTTATCGTGTATCGTTGTTTTTGGGGCGTGGTGGGGTGAAACGTGATGAACGTAACGAACGTAACGAACGTAATGAACGTGATGAACGTGACGAACGTAACGGGTTTTCCGGTTCTGCCGATTTAGTCATTTTCCCCGATTTCCCCGATTTTCCCGATTTTCCCGATTCCACCGATTCCGCCGATTTCCCCGATTTCTCCATTTTCCATTCTTTTTACCACGGAGATCACGGCGCTCACGGAGAGTTCACGGAGAGCTCTCCGTGAGCGCTCCGTGGACTCCGTGCGCTCCGTGGTGAGACAGATGCCGGGCGTGTAGTTCGTGTCAATTTGCGTGATTCGTGGACATAATCTCTGTGTCAATCTGTGTAATCTGTGGTCAGAATTGAAATTTTTGTTACATTTATGCCTGTTTTTAATTATTCATTAGGCTGTGCCTGTTAAAAATCAGTGATTATGGAAGAATTTGCAAAGATTAAAGATATTTATTTGCCGCTCTTTGATTACAAATTTGATCATGGACCGAGTTTGATTGATCATTCTAATCCTCTTTTTGTGGGGCGAGAGAGAATTTTGCAGAGATTGGAGCTGATTTTAGACGAAACCCGGAGCAGGAGCAAGCAGGGAGCCTATTTGATAGCAGGATATCGGGGGATGGGCAAGACAAGTCTTGTACGGGAAGCCATTACGAAAGTAAACAAAAGAGCAGATCAGGGAAAGAGCGGCAAGAAACTCGAGGTTTTTGAGTTTTCTCTGGCCCAGGGAGAAGTGCATGAAATGGACCTCTTCAGGCAGATGGCCTGGAAGCTGAACCGCTATGTTGCCGGTTTGAAGCTGAGCCCTGTAAACTTTTGGTTTCGCATGTGGGCAATAATATCCCCTTTCGTTCTTTTGATGGGGGCCTTTGTTTTAGCATTATGGCTCTATCATCGTTTGCCTGTTTGGGATGTTTTGGCAAATCCCTTTGCGAAGGACTCCGCAGGGTATGTCTTTTTGTTCTTCATCCTCGTTTCTGTTTTCTTTCTTTTTTGGGTAAAGATACTCTCATTATTGTTTGCATCTCAAGAGGTGTTGAAGTTTATTCCGAGTGGATGGAAGCCGGACTCCCTCATTGAGGATATCCTAAGTTTAAGCCAGGAACTCCAATTTCGTTTGCATTCTTCCTATTCCAGGGAGGATGTGCCGCCGACTTTTATGAATTTGGGGGACACCAATCCTGCAACAGTGATGGTAAACCGTGTTTTAGGGGCATTGAATGCCGACAAACAGCAGCAAAAAAGTGCACTTTCTTTTCAGAAGGCAACCCCTAAGGAGATAGAGCAGTATTTGTTTACCCTCTTAAAGAAGTTGGATGAACTTCGGAAGGAGGGGAAGGGGAAGAAAATTCTACCTTTTGTGTTTGTGATTGATGAGTTGGATAAGATTGAGCCGGATTACTACTACTCAAGCGACAGAGAGACGGAGCACTATTTGTATGCGGCTTCTTCTCCGGAAGAGATGGATACCAAGTCGCGGAAGCGCAATGATACCATTTTGCGCCTGTTGGCAAACATGAAAAACTTTTTGACCAATGCTCCTGCTAAGTTTATCTTCATAGGAGGCAGGGACGTCTATGATGCTTCTTTGGCTGACATTGCAGACCGCGAATCTTTTTACAGCAGTATTTTCAATGAGGTCATTTATGTTCCCACTTTTTTTAAAGATAAGCTTTCGCAAAATGCCGGATTGACTCAGCTGACTGAAGAATTTCTTTGCAAATTGCTTTGGCCGTCAAAAAAGAGATGTCTAAAGAAGAATAGCATGAGGAAAGGCACACACAATTTAAAGGATTTGATCAATGAATATAAGCGAAAGGGTTTTTTTAAAAGAATAGAAAAGCGCAAAGCGTTTAAACTGCTCCACACTTTGCAAAACCTGGTGGTGTATTTGACTTTTCGAAGCAACGGAAGTCCTAAAAAACTCATAGAGCTTTTAGAGGGCTATATTGTGAGTAGATCGTTTTTCCTTCAAAAAAAGGAACGGTCCTTTTGCAGAAAACAGAAGCAGTCTTTTCTCCAAAAACAGGAGCAGCCTTTTGCCTTGGGATGGCCTAAGAGGAAAACAGACCTTTACTTGCGTTTACCCTATCTGGATCAATACGCCATCAATTTGCACTCAAACCTCTACCGGCCTTATGTGAGCATCAACTCCAGGCATTTGAAATCTCTGGGGGACAAGCTCTTGTATTCCTCTGCTTTTTTGATTGATCATATTTTGAAGTTTCACAAATCTGCTTTCTCCTGGCGCAATCTGGAGCAGATGCCCGACATTATTCTGGCGAACAGGGACCCCAATTTTAGGAAGTTTTATTCGGATGTCATGCACGATTTGTCGCAGCAACATTTGAGAAAGACCGTCAATGCTGTTTTTCAGTACAAGTTCAACAGCAAGGTGTCCAGTGAGTTGCGTTATGCTTCGCGCATTGCAGACCGCTCTTCGGCAGCTTTTAATTTTACGCTGGACGAGTCCTATCATCTCAAGAGCTATTACAAGAAAAAGCTGGCTGTGAAATACCGTGAGTACAAAGACCTGTCTTTGAATAAAGGCGATTTTGAGTACATCTATACCGTTGGCTCTTTGCACTCCATTATCGGCGATTTGCATTACTATGATGAGGAATACGATGATGCCATTTTGCACTATTCCGATGCGTTTCAGCTTTTGAAATCGGGCTCTCATGGTTGGCAAGATTCGGCGACCAAGGCTCATGAGATGCTCTTATTTGTGCGCAATACACTGAATATGGGGCTGTGTTATGAAAAAGCCAAAATGTATGATAGAGCGTACTCCACTTATCGGAGTATTATCCTTGCATTGAAAGATTTTTGGGAACGATACCAGCGTGATGATGACAAGCAAAGATATGCTCAAGAGTCAATAGGGACTTCTCAATGGGAGGAACCCTATAAGCGGGTGCAGTTGTTTCAGAGACCTCATATCGCCTTGTTGCACGTCATAGAAAAGACGAGGCAAGACGGGATAACGTATGACAACCTGCGCCGCAATTTTTATGAATATCTGAATTTTCTGGATTTTTATGACAAGGATGCCAGATTACTCTTTCCCGAAGGTCTTTTCTCCTTTGACTATGATATCCTTCGTCAGAAAGAGCCGCTTAGCGATAAGAAGCGAATCATCACGCTGATCGCCGATTACTACTTCAGCGTGGGGAGCATGCTCTTTTATAAAAACAGCATCTATTACGGCTTTTTGAGCGCCGGTGGCACGAACAAGAGGAACTACGAAGATCCGATTTTGGACAAGATTAAAGAAGATTTGCTGGCTATTCGGGAAACCAATTCCGGTAGTGATAGCAGTAAAGTAGAAATACCGGGTTATCATCCGTCCTTTACGGCTCTCCTTTACTACACACATGCGCTGAAGGTTTTCAATGCTCCATATATAGAAAATATGCACTCGCTTCTGCATGGAATAGAAATGGCGAGTGAAGAAAAGGGAAAGAAAGCTATTTTGCACAAAATCGATCCCCAAAACTCTACCCTGATAGACAATGTGCTTTTCGTTACCAACTATCTCTCTCCTCATATTTACAGAATCCTGAATGCCGATCAGTTTAGTTTTTTAGGTAATATCCTGACTAAAATAGGGGATTCCATTCTCGCTTCTTTGCCGAAAGATAGCACTTTCATGTTGTTTGAAGGTGATGAACTGAAACTAAACAAATACGTAGAGCTTTTTCACTACAGAGATTTAGATTTTAACCGCAGAGAGGTCATAGATGCAATGAAAAAAGACGAACTGAGTCTGGAGCTGGTTTTCGCTCTGTACCGCATGTCTTATCACTGTTTTAAGCAGGCGGGAGAGAGGTTTGCTGCCGCTTTCCAGTACAATAAACTGCTCTATACGCTGAGAGAAGTGATTGAAAAGAAAGAATGGTATGTAGATACGTGTAAAAATGGAAGAGATGTTGTCAAGGCTTCCAAATCTCACAACGTTCTTAAAAAGCTTGACAAACTATTTGAAGTTCCCCTTCTAACGCAAATAGATACTTCGATGGCTTCGGTGCGAAGTCAGTTGATAAAGTATAGAAATGCAACGGATTGGGATTTGGATTTTACGCCTCTTTTGTACAACAATCTTTCCTCTTCGCCGGAGGTCAAGGAGTACGTCATGCTACGCGAGACTATACGGATTAAATTGGGCCTGCCGGATATATGTTCGGGCTTGAAGGATGCTTCTTCTTCCAAGTATTACATAGGTGAGTATTCTACTGTATCAAGTATTTTTACTCGGATATTGGAGCTGAAGTTTAAGGGAGATCAGGAACTGGCATTTTTGAAAAGCTCATTGAGTTTTAGGTGTATTGATGATTTCTTATATGACGAAGAAGGTTCTGTTGTTTTAAAACACCGAGTTAAGGGAAAAAATGAAGAACTTATAAGGCTGCTGGATGCTTATAAGGAGGATAAGTTCCGTTGTAATAACTCTCTTACCAATGCATTTTTCTGTTTGTATGAAGCTATACGGATTTTACGTGTTTACGGAATAGGCTATATCATAAACCATAGCTTCATGGCTGCTTTGTGTGAGAGGATGGGCTTGGTTTCATCCTTGTACCGCTATCTGGAAGGAATGGAGGAAGAAGCTGTTAAAGAACTTGATAATAAGCTGGATGCACTCTTAGGCAAAAATGTCAGAGTAGGTATTGACCCTTATGAGTATTTTGACTTGGCCCGCTTGCATTACGGTATGGCCCGGGAGATGCATACAGAAGGTAAGACCTATAAGCAGGCGATAGAAGATCTTTATGTATTAGACGATGACTTCAACGATCAGCTCAGCCATTTTTGTGCTGCTATTGAGCGCTATCGCCTCAATCAGGGTACAATCCATGAACGTGAAAAGCGTATAGCAAAGTTTTTGAAGTGCTCGAGGATGTCTAAGGTTAAGGAATATATGTGAATAGGAATTGGCGGAATCTGTGAAATCCCCAATGCATTGCGTCTCTACAACCGCGTTTTTCCATATAAAAAAGCCCGCCGGCAAAGCCGGCAGGCCTGATATGTTCATGGCAGTTTTTTACAAAAGGGTGGCTTCGTAATCACAAACGACTTGTGTAGGTGAGCCATCGCTGAAGGTGAGTTCGAAGTTCAAATTGCCGTTGCTGTCAATGCTGCCGCTGCCCCAATTGGAGATAAAGGGATTGGGCGTGAAGGGCTGAGAGGGAATCTCGAACTCGTACTTGCCGGTGATGTTGGCCGTGATGGTCCAGTCTGCACCATTTACATTGAGTTTTATGAGGATTTTAGTCTTGGTCGTAGCATTGCTGGAGGGCTCAATGGTCATCATATCTCCTGGATTGGAAAGGTTTATATCTGAGATGCAGCTGCCTCCGCTGAGGATGAAATCGCCAATGAATTTATCTCTCCAGGGCACGCAATTGCCGTCATCTGTTTCGGCATCGGGATTGTAGTTGTCGGATTGAGGGTCCATGCATCCGGCGATGGGCTCGGGCTCTTCTTTTTTACAACTTTGGAGACTGAGTATGGCGCCGATGAGGATGAACATGCCTAACTGGAAAAAGGTGCGGGCATTCAAAAATGTGGTTTTCATAAGAGATGGATTCTTTGAGGTTAAGAAAAAGGTTTTTTGGGGTTATGCAGCTTTTCAGTGCTGCTTTCATGGGTATATAGGCGCTGTGGCATTTTTCTTACCCCCCTCTTGTGAAAAAATGCAGGGGAATTCCATATTTTTGCTGCCGATGAGGCCTTTATACTTGTGTTGTCTTACCTTGCTTTGGGCTGTAGCGGCTTATGCTTCCATGGAACCCGGGGGTGGGGCAGAGCCCCCTTCCTGCAACATCTCTGTGGATGCAGGACCCGATCAGGATGTCTGTTTTCCGGGCGGGCAGGTGCAGTTGTCGGGCTCGGTTTCGGGGCCGGTTTTGAGCTATAGCTGGAGTCCTGCTGCGGGCCTGAGCGACCCTTTTTCCCTGACGCCCACGGCTTTGGTAAATCAAACCACCACCTATCAACTCACGGCCTCTTCCGTAGAGACCGATGT
>JALVES010000304.1 GCA_027030635.1 Saprospiraceae bacterium
GCAAACTGTCCACTACAAACAGTAAACTAAAAAATGCTAAACCCAAATACTAAACAACAATCACTCAATCAACAAACACCTCTAAAAAAACTGTAAACTGTAAACTGTAAACTAAAAACACTAAACACTAAACGCTAAACGCTAAACACTAAACAAAAACCCACCAACCAACAAACACCCAATAAAAAAAACTGTAAACTATCCACAGTAAACAGTAAACCCAAAAACGCTAAACGCTAAACGCTAAACACTAAACGCTAAACACTAAAGATACTTCGTAAGATTCCTATCCGTAAGAATATCCTTCAATTCCTTGAGCATTTTATATTGATGTGGCAGCACCTTTTTAAAGGCATCTTTGATGCTCACATAGACGCCCCGCTCCATCATGTCGGGAATCATCTGCTTAAGGGTATCTTTGACATAGCGCAGATCGTGGCGGAGAATGTCTTTGAGAGAGGGAATTTCATGCCAATCGCTTTCCACGGCATAGGCCTGCTCGAAGATGCCTTCTTCGGTTTCTTCTACGGGGTCCAGCTCGATAAGGTACTCATCGCTCAAGCCTTTTTCCCGGGCCAATTGCTCTAAAGTCAAAGCCGTAGGCAATTCCCAGGCCCCTTGCTCTCCGGAGCGCAGCAAAAGCACTTCCAGCCCTTTCTCGCCCTGGCGATAAACGATTAAACGGGTATTTTTTTGCTTCTCCATGTTAAACCTGGTTTGAGGATTTGGCTTTATGCTCTGCAAAGAAACGGATTTTTTGGGAATGTGGCGCCAAAGGCGCTAATGTGGAGCCTGCGGCTCTAATGTGGGGCCTGTGGCCCTAATGTGGAGCGCGAGCGCTCTAATGTGATTTTACGCTCGCTTACGCATCGGGCTCCTCAATTTAAGAATATAGGGGCACGCGATGCGAAGCGAGCGTAAAATCACATTAGACGCGAAGCGTCCACATTAGAGCGCTTGCGCTCCACATTAGAGCCGAAGGCTCCACATTAGCACCGCAGGCTCACCCCCCTTCCCCTCTCATCACCAAATCCTCATACACCCTCACCAACCTGTTGGAGAACAGCGCCAGATTCCTCATCTCGCCGAGGATGTGGAAGTGCAGCACACTGTTGCGCGTACCGACCTCGTGATTGCGAATGCGCTTGATTTGCTTTTTGCGGGAAGTACGCACGGCTTTCATAAAGGGTTCTAAGCTGCCCACCAGTTTTTTCAGGTCTTCTTCGCTGCCTGTTTCAAACAGATGCACTACGGTATCAAAACGCAATTTGAGCTGTGCCAGCAAATTTTTGAGTTCCTCAATCTGTATGGGGCTCAGCGGCTTGTGGCTGTTGTCCACGTGACGGATGATGGGCTTGATGAGATGGCCTACATGCACCACCATTTCGTCCAAATAATCTACTACCAATACGTACAACTGCCCGGCAATGATGTCTTCTTCGGGCACCTGATCCAGTACGCGGTTGTATTTTGATTTGACGCGCTCCATCTCCTCTTCGATGGCTTTATACTCTTTGCCTACTTTGCGAAGCACATACAAATCGTCTTTCTCTAAGCCCGTCAGGCTCTTGTCTATGACTTCCGTCAAACGGCCCAGGATTTCGCGCAAGCGCTTGATGCTCTTCTCCATCAACACCTCACGGGTGAAGACATGAATTTCATCTTCTGCCAAAGCTGCATCTTCCATTTTTTTGGTGTGGTATTTGTGAGTTCGATACAGCACATAGGCCACCAAAATCAGGGCCAGACCCAGAGCAATGACTCCCCCAAAGTAAAAAATGACAGCAAAGACAAAAGCCACCGTAAAAGCTGACAAAGCCGTAAAAAACCAACCGCCAATCACGGAAAGCACACCCGATATGCGATACACAGCGCTCTCACGCCCCCAGGCGCCATCAGCCAGAGAAGCGCCCATAAACACCATAAAAGTTACATAAGTCGTAGAAAGCGGCAACTTTAAAGTCGTACCTATGGAAATCAAAATGCTGGCCACCATCAGCGTTACCGCTGCCCGCACCATGTCAAAGGCCGGCGCCTGCTCGCCCGCTTTCTTTTGCTCCTCTGTAAAACTGCGATCGTCAAAGCGACTCTCCACCCAGCTCTTCCAGCTATCCGGCAGGCGCTCATTCACAAACTCCGCCAAACGGGCAAAATTGCGCACCAGACTGCGCGAGACAGCAAAAGAATCAAAGCGCTCAGCTCCCTCATACTGACGCCCCAAGTCCACCGAAGTGCTCAAAACAGATTTGGCCTTCTTGGATGTCCACAACGTAACAACCATGATCAAACCCGCAATCAACAACAAAACCGTAGGCGTCGGTACCTTCCCCGCCAAAGCCGTCATCATAAAAGAATCGGGGTCCGGAGCGCCCGCATCCACATACAACTGATAAGAGTTGAAACCCGCCAAAGGCACTCCGATAAAGTTTACCAGGTCGTTGCCGGCAAAAGCCATGGCCAATGCAAAAGTACCTACCAACACGATGGGCTTAAAGACATCCAAACGCGTAAACATCAACAACAACTGCAAAATGATCGCCCAGCCTGCAAAAGAAAGCAAAATGATGTTCCAGGTGTTCTCCAAAATGGCTTGCTTCAAATCATGCGTCATGAAAGAAGCATTCTTAATGCCCTTGATGAGCAAGAAGTAAGTAATGGCCGCAAAAGCCATCCCCCCCCACAAAGCGCCAAACTTCTTCAGGTTCTTCCTGTAATCAAACGAAAACAACAAGCGCGTCAGATACTGCACAATAACGCCCCCCAAAAAAGACAAAACCACCGACACCAGTATGCCCGAAATAATGGCCAGAGCCTTGCTCGAGTTGATGTACTCCGCCAGCGTCAATGCATCTTCCTGCATGAGTATCTTCATCAACGAAACAGCTACAGCAGCCCCCAGCAGCTCAAACACAATAGACACCGTGGTCGAAGTAGGCATCCCGAAAGTGTTAAAGGCATCCAACAAAATCACATCCGTAACCATCACCGCCAAAAACAAAATCATAATCTCCGAAAAGGCAAAATACTCGGGATGAAAAATACCCTTGCGAGCCACCTCCATCATGCCCGTGGAAAATACCGCGCCCACAAAAACCCCCAGCCCGGCAACAACCATAATCGCTTTAAAACGAGCCGAACGCGAGCCCACAGCCGCATTCAAAAAATTCACGGCATCATTGCTCACCCCCACAACCAAATCGGAAATAGCCAGGATAAACAACACCACAACGATGATTAAATAGACAGACATAACGCTTTTCGTTTCGTAAAAACATTTTCAGACAGCCAGGTCAAGACCCTGCCACGCAAAAGTAAAAACAAATCCCTATGCTCATCATTAAATTTTTGTAAACTTTTCTACCTTGCCACAAGCACAAAAAAAACTATCTTGTCCCCCGATACAGACTCATTCGGCCCTGCCGAAGGTGCAGATAAAAAGAAATACCATGAAAACAAAGCTATACCTCTCCATCCTCGCAACCCTCATGCCTCTTTTTTTGCTTTCGCAAAACATCACCCAGGTCATCCGCGGCACCGTGGTGGACAAAGAAAGCAAGTTCCCGCTCATCGGCGTCAATGTCGTCGTGGACTTACCCGCTGAAGCAGGCAAAACAACAAACATCATCGGCGCCATCACCGACGAAAACGGCCAATACCGCCTCGAAGGCGTTCCCCTCGGCCGCCAAACCATACGCTTTTCCTACCTCGGCTACGAAGACCTTACACTCAGCAACATCGTCCTCACCTCAGGCAAAGAAGTCATCCTCAATGTAGAAATGGAAGAATCGGCCGTTTCCCTGACCGAAGTGGAAGTCGTCGCCCGCCAAAGCGGCGAGGCCCGCAACGAAATGAGCACCGTCAGCGCACGCCAGTTCAGCGTCGAAGAAACCGAACGCTATGCCGGCAGCCGCGGCGATCCCGGCCGCATGGCCTCCAACTTCGCCGGCGTACAGGGCAGCGACGACAGCCGCAACGACATCATCATCCGCGGCAACACCCCACAGGGCGTGCTCTGGCGGCTCGAAGGCGTCAACATCCCCAACCCCAACCACTTTGCCGTACCCGGCACCGGAGGCGGGCCCGTAACCATCCTCAACAACAAGTACCTGGCCAATTCCGACTTCTTCACCGGAGCCTTCCCCGCAGAATACGCCAATGGCATAGCCGGCGTCTTCGACCTGCGCATGCGCAACGGCAACAACGAAAAATACGAGTTCAGCGGCCAACTGGGCTTCCTCGGCACAGAGCTCATGGCCGAAGGTCCCGTCAGCAAGGAAAAACGCTCCTCCTTCCTGCTCTCCTACCGCTACTCCACCCTCCAACTCTTCGGCTTCCTCGGTATCAATGTCGGTACCGACGCCATCCCCCAATATCAGGACGCCGCCTTCCGGCTCTCCTTCCCCACAGCCAAGGGTGGCAACATCGCCCTCTGGGGCATCGGCGGCAACAGCTCCATCAACATCGTCAAAAGCGAGCTCGAAGCACCCGAGGCGAACACCGACCTCTACGCCGAAAACCAGGTGGACCAATACTTCTGGTCCCGCATGGGCGTCGCCGGACTGACCTGGACTCAACCCCTCAACGAAAATACCTTCTCCAAACTCACCCTCTCCGCTGCACATCAGGGCGTGGGTGCCTACCACAAATACATCTTCCGGCACGTAGAAGACGGCAAATTCGTCTATGACAGCATACCCCCCGTACTCGACTACACCTTCGGCACCAATACCCTCTCGGCCAACTTCCTCATCAACCACAAAATCAACAGCAAAACCAGCCTCAAAGCAGGCCTGCAAACAGACTACCTCTCCTTCAACCTCATAGACAGCGTGCGCGCCGTACATCAACTGCCCGACCAAAGCTTCCAACTCGAACCCTGGCGAAAACGTTGGGACACCCAAAGCAGCGCCCTGAAAGTCCAGCCCTTCGTCCAATTCAAATACAAAGCCGGCGCCCGCTGGACGCTCACCGGAGGCATCACAGCCCTCTACTTCAACCTCAACAAAAATACCTTCTCACCCATCGAACCCCGCTTCGGCCTCTCCTACAAACTCAGCAAAAACCAAAAACTCAACTTCGGCTATGGCCTGCACTCCCAAACCATGCCCTACTACCTCTACTACTACGGCTACGAAACCATCAACGGAGACCCGCAGGAGCACAACACCCAAGTCGGCCTGCTCAAAAGCAATCACTTTGTACTGGGCTACGACTGGTACCCCGCTCCCAAAGTGCGCGTGAAAGTAGAAACCTACTACCAAAACCTCTTCAACATCCCCGTGGAAAACAAACCCTCCTCCTTCTCCATCGTCAACTCCGGCTCGGGATTCTTCCGACTCTTCCCCGACACCCTCGTCAACGAAGGCACAGGCCGAAACTACGGCCTCGAACTCACCCTCGAACGCTTCTTCAGCGGTGGCTACTACTTCCTGCTCACTACATCCCTCTTCGACAGCAAATACAGAGGCAGCGATGGCGTACTGCGCAACACCACCTTCAACACCCGCTTCGCCACCAACCTGCTGGCCAGCAAAGAATTCACCTTCAAAGGCGGCAGCGCCCTCAACATAGGCGGCAAACTAACCTACGCAGGAGGCCGCTGGTACGGCCCCGTTGACGAAGAAGCCTCCGCCTTCGAACAGGAAGTCATCTACATAGACGAAACGGTCAACACCCTCCAATTCAGACCCTACTTCCGCCTCGATGCCAAAATCAGCTTCCGCTGGAATCGCCCCAAAGTCAGCCACGAATTCAGCATAGACATGGTCAACCTCACCAACCACAAAAACATCCTCACACTAACCTACGTGCCCGACCACCCCAGTGGCAACCCCGTCCAGGAAGAATACCAACTCGGCTTCCTGCCCATCTTCTACTACAAAATAGACTTTTGACCCACTACAAGCGGGAAGTACCCCCGGTACTTCCCGCTCCGCTTTAAGCCAAACCCAAAAAATCGCTATCTTTGTAGCATCAAATAAGTACAAACGCCACCACAACCAAACAAGCCTTACGGGCGTTTGATAGGCGAAAAGAACAAACGCAAAGGCTCGACAAAAGGCGAAAAATAAGTAACCATGAAAAAAATTCCTCTATATATTCTAAGTATCACCAGCACCATGGCGCAAAGCCAAAATTATGCCATACTCCTCGCTGAAGCAGATGGCGCAAGACGACTGCCCGTCATCATCGGCATGACAGAAGCACAGGCCATAGCCGTGGCCATGGAAGGCATAAAGCCCCCCCGTCCACTCACGCACGACCTCTTTGCCAACACCCTCAAAACCTTTAACATCTATATCCGTGAAGTCATTATCAACGACCTCGTAGATGGCACCTTCCACGCCAAACTCATCTGTGAACAACATGGCGAAGTCATCGAAATAGACTCCCGCCCCTCCGATGCCATGGCCCTCGCCCTGCGCTTCAATTGCCCCATTATGACCTACGACTTCATCCTCGATTCAGCCGGCATCATCATCCAGGAACCCAACGAAATCGCCGTAACTGAAGAACGAAAAGAAGAAAAAATCGTCAAAAGAGACCCCTACGACTTCTCCTCCTACCCCCTTGAAGAACTGCGCAAAATCCTCAACAAAATGGTCGAAAAAGAAGACTACGAAACAGCCGCCAAAGTGCGAGACGAAATCAAACGCCGCGAAGAAATCAACGGTTAGAAAAGACCATCCAACACCTCCAGCGTCTTCTCCAGCATCTCATCACTAAAATCCAAATGCGTAACAAAACGCATGGTCTTCGGCCCAAAAGGAGCCGCCAATATCCCTTTTCCTTTTAGCCTTTCGGCAAATTCAGCACTGCCCAAATCACCGGCCAGATCAAACACCAGTATGTTGGTCTGCACCGGCCGCAAGGCCGCCACATAGCTCTGGCGTTCTAAGGCTTCCGCCAAAATGCGCGCACGGCCATGGTCCTCTTTCAGCCGATCTATGTGGTGCTCCAAAGCATACAATCCCGCCGCAGCCAGATAGCCCGCCTGCCTCATGCCGCCACCCATCAACTTGCGCACTTTCCGCGCAAAGCGAATGTCTTCTGCCGACCCCGCCAGCAAAGACCCCACCGGAGCCCCCAGCCCCTTCGACAGACAAACAGACACGGAATCAAAAACCTCTCCCCACTCGCGGGCCGTCTCCCCGGTCTCCACCAAAGCATTAAAAATCCGGGCCCCATCGAGATGCAGCTTCAAACCATGCCTGTCACAAACCTCCCGTATAGCACGGACTTCTTCAAGGCGATAAATGCTGCCCCCGCCCTTGTTCGCCGTATTCTCCAAAACCACCAAACGCGTCCGCGGCAACCAATCTGCCTCCGGCTTCACCGCCGCCTCCACCTGCTCTGCCCGCATCTTCCCATACTCCCCGTCTATCAGATGGATAGCCAGACCCGAGTTGTAAGCATATCCGCCCACCTCATACTGATAAATGTGCGACAAGCGCTCGCAAACCACCTCGTCCAAAGGCTGCGTATGCATCCGCAAAGCAATCTGATTCGTCATCGTCCCACTCGGACAAAAAACCGCCGCCTCATAGCCAAACATCTCCGCCACCCGCGCCTCCAAAGCATTTACCGCAGGGTCGTCCCCAAATACATCATCCCCCACCTCCGCCTGCATCATGGCCTCCAACATCCCCGCCACAGGCCGCGTAACCGTATCACTTATCAAGTTGATCATCTGCTCTCGCTTTTCGTGATAAAAAAACGCTTAAAGTTAGCCCATTCCGCCAACTTGTTGAATGGAGAATGGAAAATGGAAAAAGAACTAACTAAAGGATCGGGGTGCTGACGAAGGAAGACCCCCGAGCCGGCCTCTTAGAATGGAAAATGGAGAATGCTCCTCTCCGTGCGCTCTCCGTGTACCCCGTGTACTCCGTGGTGAGATTTTACAACTCCAAGCTTAACGGCTCGTCCGATTCCACCGATTCTGCCGATTTCACCGATTTCACCGACTTTGAATGTCGAATGTCGATTAACGAACGCCGATTTTAGAAGGGAAACAAACGCTGAGTGCCGGGCTAAACCAAGCTATGATGTCACGCCCGTTACGCGTCACGTTCGTCACGATCATCACGTTCATCACGTTCGTTACGTTCACCGTCAGAATCACAGATTACACAGATTATGGGATTTCACAGATTTTTTACTTGTTCTTCGCTCACCATTCGGGGTGGTAGAGAGGAAACGGGGGTTGCCGAACTACAAAGCCTAACAAAAACTGTCTAATGTTTGGGGACAGCGCAGCCCTATCTTGGAGGAAGCATTGAGCCAAATGGAAGAATTGCCAAGAACAAGATAAACAACAACAACACTTTAATAAAAAAACAATTCACTTTTTTAAAAGCAAAATAATAAATCACATATATCGGAAGTAGAAAAAAAACAACAGATAATGTATCTAAACTTTTAACTCCAACAATGTAAGAAACAAGCGTATGTATTATTGCCAGGAGAGACGCATATCGGCCATTAAACCAAATTGGCAAATGCAATGACAATAATGCAAACATAAACAAAATGTTAACAGCAAGGTGAAAACGCTCCATATCAATACGCTTTAATTCAAACACAAACAACAATAGTGGCTACACACAATCAGACTACAAAACAAGCGAAATGAAGTTTTATTTTCCTTCGTCATACAGAGGATAACAAATAGATTCACAATCCGAGCCGTGTACGGCATTTTCATATTCTTCGGTATCATCAACTCCAAGGGCATTCCAAGGAAGATCATCCAATTCTCCTCCAGACAATTTCACTAAAGTATTTACATACCCATTCGAATTATTCGTATAGTATTGATATGTAGGAAGATGTACATAATCCTGCTTTTCCTCCCCATCCTCAACAATGGTTTCGCTTTCTCCAAAGAATGCGGCCAACTCTAAAATTTGTTCTTCAAACTGGGTATTCCCTTCGGGAACTCCTTCGGGACGAATAACTGAATGCTCTTCTATCCCAGGTCTATCATCCATCTCGCTAAAGTCATAAACTTTTGGTATTGCAGTTCCCCTGGCAGCTTCATCATCATTTGGCCCCCAAAGTTCGACAATTTTATCATATTCATCAGTTGTAACTCGTAAGTACAAATGACGAAAAAGATTACCAGTAGAAGGAATAGTTTGACTATACACCCTTACTGTATCACCATTAGGATCCGTATTGATAATTGGGTTTTCAAGTACATAATTGTATGGACTCCATCCCATGTACTTTTCCGCCAAAGGGTCCACAGCCCCCCATCTACCTATGGCCGCATCATACCACCTCGCCCCATAATCATACCAGTCCAACCCAAAGTCCGAATTAAACTCCTTGGTATTGTAAAGATAGTTATCAGGTATA
>JALVES010000305.1 GCA_027030635.1 Saprospiraceae bacterium
TGTCAGCTGCAAGCCGCAATTATCCAAATTCACGTAACTTTGCAGGATAGAACAATATCCTCAAGTCTATGTGTGGAATACTGAGCATTTTCAATATCCAGGCCGACAGTGAGCGTTTGCGGGCGCAGGCTTTGGAACAGGCCCGCAAGCTGCGGCACAGAGGGCCGGACTGGTCGGGTGTTTACAGCGATGAGCGGGCTGTACTGGCGCATGAGCGTCTGGCCATTGTGGACCCCATTTCGGGCAAACAACCGTTGAAGAGCCCGGACGGGCGCTTCGTGCTTGCCGTGAACGGAGAGATTTACAACCATCAGAAAATTCGCAAGCATTTTACAGGAAAATACAATTTTCTGACGCAGTCGGATTGCGAGGTCATTCTGCCTTTGTATGCCGAGAAGGGACCGGCTTTTCTCGAAGATTTGAACGGCATCTTTGCTTTCACCCTTTACGACAGCCATAGCGGGGAGTATCTCATCGCCCGCGACCACATGGGCATCATTCCGCTTTACCAGGGATGGGATGCCGAAGGGCATTACTATCTGGCTTCAGAGCTGAAGGCGTTGGAAGGCATCTGCAAAAAGATCGAAATTTTTCCGCCCGGACATTATTATCACAGTGCCGAGGGCGAGTTGAAATGCTGGTATGAGCGCGATTGGATGGCTTATGAAAATGTCAGGGACAATCCCACAGATATTGAGGCCCTGCGCAGAGCTTTGGAGGATGCCGTACATCGCCAACTCATGTCGGATGTACCCTATGGGGTCTTGCTCTCCGGAGGTTTGGATTCTTCCATCATTTCGGCTGTCGCCAAAAAATTTGCCGCAAGGCGGGTAGAATCGCGGGACTTGCAGGAAGCCTGGTGGCCGCAGTTGCACTCCTTTTCCGTAGGTCTCAAAGGTTCGCCGGACCTCAAACATGCACGGGATGTGGCAGAGCACATCGGCACCGTGCATCACGAGATACACTTTACCGTGCAGGAAGGCATGGACGCCATCCGGGATGTGATTTATCACCTGGAGACTTATGACGTAACTACTGTTCGGGCCTCTACACCTATGTACCTGATGGCGCGCTACATCAAATCCATGGGTATCAAAATGGTGCTTTCGGGTGAGGGGTCCGATGAGATTTTCGGAGGCTATCTCTACTTTCACAAGGCGCCCAATGCCGAAGAGTTTCACAAAGAAACCGTGCGCAAGCTCGACAAGTTGCACCTCTACGATTGCAATCGCGCCAACAAAGCTCTTGCTGCCTGGGGCGTTGAGGGGCGCGTTCCCTTTCTGGACAAAGAGTTCATGGACGTTGCCATGCGCATCAATCCCCGCGACAAGATGGCCGGCAAGGGCCGCATGGAAAAATGGGTGCTGCGCAAAGCCTTTGAAGACTATCTGCCGGAGAGCGTAGCCTGGCGCCAAAAGGAGCAATTCTCCGATGGCGTAGGCTATTCCTGGATAGACAGCCTGAAGGCCGTTGCAGAAGCGGCTGTTTCCGATCTGCAAATGGAAAAACGCGCTTTCCGCTTTCCCGTCAACCCGCCCCTCAATAAGGAAGAATATTACTACAGGAGTATTTTTGAAGAGTTGTTTCCCTCGGAAGCCGCAGCGGCCACTGTGCCTTCTGTGCCTTCCGTAGCCTGCAGTACACCCACTGCTTTAGCCTGGGATGAGGCTTTCAAAGACATGAACGACCCTTCGGGCAGGGCCGTGGATGTGCATGGAGGGGAGTAGGGCTATTTCGTTTGGCTTGTGAGAAACATGGCTGCGGGCATGGCGTAAATGTCTTTTTCCATTTCTTTTATTTCGGGGTCCTGGCTGAGTACGAAAGAAGCCAACAAGGGTTTGTCGAGGATGTCGGGCAGGCGTAGGAGGTGGAGGATGTCTTTTCTTTGTATGCGTTTTGTTTGTTTGCATTCAAAGGCGAAAAAACCTTCTTCCAGTTCAACCAGCATGTCAATCTCGAAGCCATCGTGTGAACGCAGGTGATAACAACTGGCGGGTATGTGGTTGCTTTTAATTTGTTTGTACAATTCGGCGACCACGGCGCTTTCCCACTCGTGGCCTGTCAGTGCCCCGCGTTTTTGCAGGATGCCTCTTTGCACGCCGATGTCGAGATAGTGCAATTTTGACTTTTTGACAAGGCGTTTGGTTTTGTTTTTGTGCCAGGGAGGCAGTGTAATGATTTGATAGCTCAGTTCCAAGTATTGCAGGAAGCGGGCAGCCGTTTTGGCGCTCACATCGGTTTCGTTGGCCAGCTTGGCGAAATTGATGAGTTGGCCGGTGAGCAGGGCAGTCAGTTTTTGCAGCTTGATAAAGGGGTCCAGCAGTCTGAAATCTGCCAGGTCTCTGACATCTCTTTCCAGATAGGTCGCAATGTAGTTGCCCAACCACTCGTAGCGCTCTTCATCGCTTAAAGCAGGAGATACGAGGGCCGGGTAGGCGCCGAATTGAAGGTA